>CAZODZ010000010.1:0-30194 GCA_964578745.1 uncultured Dehalococcoidales bacterium
TCTGGCGTCCCTGGAGGGATTCGAACCCACGACCCGCTGCTTAGAAGGCAGCCGCTCTATCCACTGAGCTACAGGGACCGCATACAGTCTACCACGTCAGCGCACCTGCACAGCAGGACGAAACAGGTCAGCCATCGCTCTCAGACGAACCAGATGATGCCGCCCTGGAATCAGTAGTGTAGAAGCCGGGACCCTTGAATACTATTGGCACAGGTGAGAAAACCCTGCGAGCAACTCCGCCGCAATACGGGCACTCTGCGATCGGCTTGTCCCGGAAGCTCTGCCGGACATCGAAGTCGCACTGACACTTATCACAATGATACATGTACGTTGGCACCTGTAGTCCTCCTGTAGACACCAGGCCTCATCCGCCGGATTCCTCAGAGCGCTCCTCTTCCCTTCCCGTATCCACATCCCCCGTAGCGACTCTCTCCATGTGGGCGACAATGCCAGCCTCAGCATGACCGGATTCTTCGCCAGCTGCACTTTCCTTTTCCGGCCCAACACTCGCCTCTTCGACACTGTCAGTCGCCTCAGCTTTCGCTTCGGGCCTGGTTTTTCCTTCTTCAGAGCCCACCTCGCGCGACTCACCCGCTGCAGCAGGCTCCGCTTTGTGCTGGATCGTGTGGAATTCCCCGTTCAAGTCTACGGTGCCCTCTTCAAACTCAGGCCTGTGGGCAAGAAGTATATGCTTGTCAAGACAGTAAGCGTGTACATAAGCCCCACAAGAACAGCGAAACGCAACCCGGCTGAAGAGTAGGGGCCCACCGCATACGGAACAGTTCATCCGACACCTCCGGCGATTAGCACTCGTGCCTCTGGAGTGCTAATTATAAGCTACGTGCGCATTCGAAGCAAATTGGCGTGTGTTGACACCTCTACCACATGCCGCCTACCATTTCTTCTGAGACTGGCATGAACTGTCATCGACATGGCAGTATGCCTTTTCGATCGAGAACCCTATACATATGAAACTCGGCCATCCTGACAGGCCCTGCAGCGTCTCTGGATGATGACACCGCACCGGCCTGTTTATCTCATGAAAGGGGGCTCGCAGCCATCGTGAAGAAGAAGACGATTCGAGATATCGATGTCGTAGGAAAGCGCGTGCTCGTCAGGGTCGATTTCAACGTGCCCTTTGACAAGAATTCGGGAGAAATAAGCGATGACACGCGCATCCGTGCCGCGATCCCTACCATACAGTATCTTCGTGATGCCGGAGGGCGTATTATCCTCATGTCCCATCTTGGTCGTCCAAAGGGGAAAGTGGCCGAGGATATGCGACTGAAACCTGTGGCGGACAGGCTAGCCGAACTGTTGCAGACAAGGGTCAGGTATGTTACCGACTGCGTCGGTCCCGAAGTCGAAGAAGCTGTAGCCAGCCTGAGAGACGGGGAACTGCTCCTGCTTGAGAACCTTAGATTCCATGCTGAGGAAGAGAAGAACGATGCCGACTTCGCGCGTAAACTTGCGTCGCTGGCTGACGTATATGTCGACGACGCGTTCGGTACTGCCCACCGTGCCCATGCATCGACAGAGGGCGTGACACATTATCTGCCATCAGTAGCGGGGCTACTAATGGAGAAGGAGCTCGAGGTGCTGGGCGGGCTGCTCGAATCACCCGCCCGTCCGTTTGCGTGCGTGTTCGGTGGCGCAAAGATCAGCGATAAGGTAGGTATTATCAGGACGATGCTGCAACGCGTCGACATCGTGCTCGTCGGCGGTGGTCTCGCTGCCACATTTCTGAAGGCGCGGGGTCTTGAAGTCGGGTCGTCCCTTGTAGAGGACGACATGCTCGATGAGACGCGCGAGATACTGCGTGAGTCGGCCCATACGGGCGTACCCGTAATTCTACCTTCAGATGCGCTTGTTGCCCCGGAAGTCAAGGCTGGCGTCGCCACGCGTGTGGTCCAGGTCACCGGCATACCAGCAGATCAGCGAGTTGTCGATATCGGTCCAGCCACTATTCATCATTTCTTCAGCAAACTCGAGTCCTGTCACACGGTGTTGTGGAATGGCCCTATGGGCATCTATGAAATAGAGCAGTTCTCATTAGGCACGAAGAGCCTGATCAACTACCTCGCATCATTCGCTGCAAAGACTGTCATCGGCGGTGGGTCCAGTGTCGATGCTGTACAAGACATGGGGCTATCAGACCATGTGACACATGTCTCAACGGGCGGCGGAGCGACGCTGGAATTGCTTGAAAAAGGGACGCTTCCCGGCGTAGAAGCGCTTGACGACGCTGCAGCATAGCACCACTCCCACAGGAGGGAAGGTGGATTGGCAAGAACTCCTCTTGTTGCAGGCAACTGGAAGATGCATTGCACTGTTGCAGAATCACTGGTGCTCGCATCACGCATCAGACAGAACCTCGGTTCTATCACCAGTGTCGAGGTGGCTGTGTGTCCTCCTTACACGTCGCTCAAGCCGGTTGCAGACATACTATCGGATTCGAGCATCAGAGTCGGCGCACAAGACGTCTTCTACGAGGATGCCGGCGCATATACCGGAGAGGTTTCGCCCCTCATGTTGGCCGAGCTGTGTCACTACTGCATCGTGGGGCACTCCGAGCGTCGCAGCATGTTCGGCGACAGCGACGATGTAGTAGCGCGGAAGGTCGTCGCACTCAGAGCACACGGGATAGTGCCGATACTCTGTATCGGCGAGGACCTCAAACAGAACGAGGCTGGGCAGACAGCGACAGTGGTGGAGCGTCAACTGAGAGCCGTTTTCAAGAGACAGAGGCCTTCACCAGACATGTTGGTTGCCTACGAGCCCATCTGGGCTATTGGAACGGGTAGAGCAGCCGAGCCGGACACTGTCAACGAGACCGCAAAATTTATCCGGCTGCTGCTGGCAGACATGTCGGATAAGTCGACTGCGAATTCGGTGCGCATACTGTACGGCGGCAGTGTCAGTCCCCAAAACGCCGCCGAATACGTGAACAGAAGCGACATTGACGGTTATCTGGTTGGCGGTGCTAGCCTGAAGTCGCAGGATTTCTGCGACATCGTCTTCACCACAGCCGCACGACAGTGACTGAGAGGCACGCTGCGAGTACCGTTCATGGCGTGCTACCATCCCTTGCGTGAGCACTCTTGTAGCAATCGTGGGGCCCACGGCCGTTGGCAAAACCGAGCTCGCACTCGAGTTAGCGGACCAGCTGCCTCTCGAGGTGGTGAATGCCGACAGCCGCCAGGTATACCGGTACATGGACATCGGGACCGGCAAGCCCAGTCGGGAGGAGCAGCGACGCGTGCCGCATCACGTCATTGATGTTGCTGCTCCGGATGAAGTATTCTCGCTGGCCACGTATGGCAAGCTGGCATCGCATGCCTTCGACGCTATCAGAGGCCGGGGGAAGTTGCCGCTTCTCGTCGGTGGCACCGGCCAATACGTATGGTCGCTTCTCGAAGGGTGGAGGGTGCCACATGTGCCACCGGATCCGGAATTCAGAAAGACCAGCGAAGAGGTTGCAGTGAGACGGGGATCACTATATTTGCATGAGGAACTGCGGCGCATTGATCCCGTTGCAGCCAACAGGATCCAGGCGACCAATGTCCGACGTGTCATCCGCGCACTTGAGGTACACAGAGCCACGGGTGAACTACCATCCCGGATCCTCTGGAAGCGCAACAACGGTGGGTACAAATCGTTGATCATCGGTCTCACCATGAAGCGAGAGATGCTGCTTGCGAGAGCCGATGCACGAATTGATAGAATGATACGCCAGGGTTTCGCCGACGAAGTTCGATGGCTCCTCGAGATGGGCTATGACGAGACACTTCCGGCGATGTCCAGCATAGGCTACAGAGAGATGATAGCGTACGTGCGTGGACAAAGCTCACTGAGCGGTGCTGTCACGATGATACAACGGGAGACCCGCCGACTCATGAGGCGACAACGCGCCTGGTTTCGCGCCGACGACCCGCGTATACAGTGGCTGGACCATGGAAGCCGCGACCAGGCAATGTCCGACGCCTTGAGGTTGATTCAAGGAGTAGCCAGATGAGATTCACCAAGTACCACGGCGCGGGTAACGATTTCATCATCATTGATGCGCGTGCCTTGGAGCGGCCCTGGTCCGAGCTTTCCCAATCCATGTGTATACGACACTTTGGTGTAGGAGCAGACGGCATCATCCTCGTAGCTGCCGGAGAGCGTCGTCTCAAGATGCGCATGTTCAATCCTGACGGTTCAGAGGCCGAAGCGTGCGGAAACGGCCTGCGCTGCTTCGTGAAGTACGTACTGGATGAAGGTATCGTGCATGATGATGAGTTCACCGTCGACACCGTTGGTGGGCCGAGGCGTGTGCTCGCTTTTCGTGGTGCCGACGGCACGGTGAGCGAAGTTGAGCTGTGTATGGGAACACCAAGATTAGCACCGGAGGAAATACCGGCAGTCGCGCCGGGACGCACAGCGCCTGTGCTCGACCTGCCACTCGAGGTTGGCGGCCGGCTGCTGGCACTGACTCTCGTCTCAATGGGCAACCCGCACGCGGTGGCATTCACCGGCGAAGACCCTGCGCGATTCCCCCTCACCACCATTGGTCCACTGGTAGAACAACACGAGATGTTTCCTGCGCGCACGAATTTTGAGGTTGTCCGCATGCAGCAGACTGGGGATGCAGATGCGCGTGTGTGGGAACGAGGGGTCGGTGAGACCCTCGCCTGCGGGAGCGGAGCGTGTGCCATCGCGGTAGCGGCACGGCTGCACGGCTATTGTGGCAACGAGTTGCGCGTGCACCTTCCGGGCGGCACCCTCACAATCTCATGGTCTGGCGACAAGGAAGAAGTGCGGCTTCGTGGCCCGGTGAAACGGGTCTTTGCCGGTGACTGGCCAGACTGAGTTCGTACTGAGAGGTGATAATGCAATTCGCGAAGAGACTTGACCGGCTACCACCATACCTGTTCGTGGATATCAATCGACGCATCGCCGATCTACGTGCACAGGGTGTCGACATTGTCACGTTCGCCATTGGTGACCCTGACATGCCGACACCGCTGCACATTATCGAGCGTATCTGCAAAGAAGCACATGTTCCGGCGAACCACCGTTATCCCGAGACCGACGGACTGCCCGAGCTGCATGAAGCCATCGCCGACTGGTACTGGTCGCGATTTGGTGTCGAACTCGACCCGGAGACGGAAGTGCTGCCCCTGATCGGCTCCAAAGAGGGCATAGGCCACATCGCCCTGTGTTTTGTCGAGCCGGGCTCGATCGTCCTCGTGCCGGATCCGGGATACCCAGTCTATTCCATGAGCACGATGATAGCTGGAGGCAACGCGTACTACATGCCACTCACAGCAGCTAACGATTTCATACCGGACCTCGATGCCATCCCTCCGCATGTGGCCTCAAGAGCGACGATGATGTGGCTCAACTACCCCAACAACCCAACCGGTGCAGGCGCAAGCCTTGAGTTCTTCGAACGTGTAGTCGCGTTCGCTGCAAAGTACGACATTGTCGTCTGCCACGATGCGCCATACACGGAAGTCTATTTTGACGGCAGAAAGCCACCAAGCTTCATGCAAGCGAAAGGTGCGAGGGACGTCGGTGTCGAGTTCCACTCCCTTTCAAAGACCTATCACATGACTGGCTGGCGCATCGGGATGGTGGTCGGTAACAAGGACGTCATACGCGCTCTATTTACGGTGAAATCCAACCTGGACTCGGGTATCCCGCAGGCGATACAGCTGGCAGCCGTCGAGGCGCTGCGTGGCCCACAAGACATTGTTGCGGAACACAATGCAGTGCTACAACGCCGTCGAGACATGTTGGTCGAAGTGCTGAACCGGATAGGACTGAAAGCTCGTGTGCCAGATGGCACATTCTATGTCTGGGCGCGTGTTCCCGACGACTATAGCTGCGTGAGTCTAACACGTGAGCTTCTTGACAAAGTGCACGTTGCTGTCACGCCTGGTATTGGGTATGGAGCCCAAGGCGAGAACTTTGTACGATTCTCCATCACGCTGCCCGACGATCGACTTGAAGAAGGCGTCAGGCGGCTTGCCAGCTGGCGCGGAGGAACCACATAAAGGGAAAGCTGCACCGTACCCATGAGGAGCCTGAGCTGGCTCTTCTTGTAGGCGTTGAGACAAAGTCGAGTGGAGAGGGCTGGCAAGCAGCCGACTCTCTGCAGGAGCTCTGCCAACTGGCCACGAGCGCGGGAGCGCGTGTTGTCGGCATCGAACTACAGCGGCTTTCCCGCCCCTCAGTAACACATTATCTTGGCAAAGGCAAACTGCGTGAGATCATTGAGCTCAGGGACAGGCTCGAATACAACCTGCTCATCTGTGACGACGAACTGACACCGCGGCAGCAGCGGCACCTTGAGAACGACGTAGGGGTGCGCGTCATTGATCGCACTGCACTCATCCTCGACATCTTCGCCAGACAGGCGCGCACCAGAGAGGGCAAGCTCCAGGTCGAGCTCGCACAGCACAAGTATCTTCTCCCCCGCCTTATTGGAAGGTGGGGTCATCTTGAGCGCCTCGGCGGGGGCATCGGCACTCGCGGCCCCGGCGAGTCACAGCTCGAGACCGATCGCCGTCTCATCCGGAACCGCATACGGCGTCTGGAATCTGAACTCGAAGCCGTCCGCAGACATCGAGAGGTCTACAGGTCGAGGAGACGCAAGGGTGGCGTACCTCTTGTCGCTATAGTCGGTTACACAAATGCAGGCAAGAGCACTCTCTTCAATGAGTTGAGCAGGGCAGGAGTCCAGGTGGAAGACCGGTTATTCTCAACACTTGACCCCGTCACCCGTCGCATACGTCTCCCAGATGGGAGCACAGTCCTGATGACAGACACGGTTGGCTTCATCCACAAGCTCCCTCCTTCAATCGTCGCATCCTTTCGCACAACGCTGGAAGAACTGAGCGACGCAAACCTGCTGCTGCATGTAGTGGACATAACACATAGCTTCGCTGCGTATCAGCATGCAACTGTCGAACGAGTCCTGGCAGACATCGGTCTGGCGGATAAGTCAATTGTGACGGTTTTGAACAAGATAGACCTCCTCGAGAGCATATCTGAAACGGAAGATGCAAGGGCGGTGGTGACGGAGCGCCTCGGGCTCGACCGGCCCGACTTCGTTCTCGTCTCAGCTGTGACTGGAAAAGGCATAAACGAGCTGCTCGAGCACATTACATCCACGTTACGCGGTAATCATATGAGGTGCAAAGGGTAGATCTGTCGCCGTGGTGTCATCCAGTGTCATAAATCGGCTACAATACCGTGCTTGACGTGGACTATCGGGACACGCTCCGCCGTCTCATTGAGATCGACACCAGCGGGCCTGACGCAAGAGGCTGCCATCGTGCCCTGACCATGCTGCAGGAGAAGTTCTCGGCGGCCGGTCTGGCAACAATGCTGGCTGAAATCCCACTGCTGCATGCCGACGGCATGGAGGGCCGGGTGGCCCTCCTGAGACGACGGCCGATCCGGGAGCCGGCAGCAACTCACCATATATGGTCATGTAGACGTCGTCCCGGCCTATGCTGGGATGCGTTCACATTCAGGTCCTCCAGCGGGTACATCTATGACAGGGGCGTGGCCGACATGAAAAGGGCGATTGCTGCGCTTACAGGAGTGCTCAATGCCGTCTCTGTTCGACCTCTCATGTATGCCCTTTCCGTCGTGGTGACCACGGGCGACGAAACGCATCAACTGGTGGGGCAACTCAAGTGCCTGACGAAAGCATTGCGGCGTGACAAGCCGGTGCTCGTGCTCAGCCTAGACGCCGGTTTTGGTTACGTCTCGACCACGAACCTCGGTGTATTGCATCTGGATGTCAGAGCCAGCGGCGAATCGGTCCATTCCGGGCTGGCTCACAGGGGGCGTAACACAGTCGAGGGCGCTGCGAGACTTATCGACATCCTCCTGAACGCGAGATCTGCAATTATCGCACGGACATCACGCATGCCAGCACATCCGGACACCATGCTCGCTTTTCTGGAGCCGCTCCTGAATATCAACCACATCGGCGGGGGTCTCTCTCGCAACATTGTGCCCGACTCATGCATCTTCAGTATCGACCAGCGCCTCATACTTGAGGAGACAAGCGATACAGCGTGTGACGAGATACTGCGCACACTTCAGGCCGTGGAGGGGGTACAATGGAGCATCTCACATGAATCCAGCATACCCCCTATACCACACTGTAATCACTCAGTTGTCAGCGATGTCGCACAAATCGTACGTGAGGTTGTCGGCACTACAGGCCTGTGTGGCGAAATGATGTCCGATGAGCTCCCGTATGCTGCAATACACTGGTGGAACGGAATCGTGTTCGGGGCTGGGCTTATCCGCCCAGAATGCCGTGTCCATGGAGTCGACGAACACGTGAACGAGCGGGATCTAGACCAGCTTGTCAAGGTGCTCACGTCCTTTCTGACCAATGACCGAGAGGAGGCAGCATGACCATCAGTATTCTGTATAGAGAGGAGTTGCGGGAGTATGATTTCGGCCCCGGCCACCCGTTCCGGGGCGATAGGTATGAAGTCTTTCCAGGAGTCTTGAAGGCGTTTATTCCCGCGGATGGCAACTACCGTTTCGTGGCCGGTGAAATCTGTACAGAGGAAGACCTGCAGCTCATCTGCAGCCAAGAGTACATCGATTTTTGTCGCGACTATTTCCGTGCCGCTCACGCTGGAGAGACGTTCTCACGTAGCATGGACTTCCCCAAGTATCAGTCGCTCGATAATCTCCCGCGTGGCAGGCCAGGAAGGCTTGAAGAAGCTGCGCGTATGATTATCGGGCAGGTGAAACTTGGCGCTCAGCTAGTGATGGAGGGTGGAGAAGAATTTGTCATCAGTATCGGTGGCAACCTCCATCACGCCAAACCCGACTACGGCGAGGGATTCTGCATTTATAACGACAATGCATTCGTTGTCAAGTATCTCATGGAGCACTACGGATTGGAACGGATAGTGGTGCTGGATACGGACGCTCACCAAGGCAATGGTACTTCAGAGTACTTTTACAGCGATCCGAGAGTACTGTTCATCGATATACATCAGGACCCGACAACGCTGTATCCCGGTGTCGGGTTTGCAAATGACGTCGGGCAAGGAGCCGGGAAGGGTTATACCATTAACTTGCCCATGCCAGTGTATGCCGGGCTTGATTCCTATCGTCTCGCGTTCGAAAGAGTCATAGAGCCGGTGATTCTGGAATTCCAGCCGCAGGTAATTGTACGGAACGGCGGATCGGACCCTCATTTTGCCGACGGACTCACAAACCTCGGTCTTCCCGTCAGCGGCTTCCGCATGATAGGGGACAAGGTAAGGGCGCTCACGCAGGAGTGTGGCTGTAGAGAAATTGACATAATCGGCTCAGGCTACAACATGGAGGTACTGCCGTCAGCTTGGCTCGCGCTCGTCTGCGGCATTGCAGGCTTCAACGTTGAAGTCGGAGAGCCCGTACCAATACCGCAGCGTTTCCTCGTTGATTCGGTCGTCGGTCAAACAGAGAAGATGCTCGCCGAGGTACGTGGCTACCTCAAAGAGTACTGGAAGTGTTTCGCGTAACGGTCGGGTTGTCGCACACACACAACAGTTGTCATACTAGGGGTTGAGATGGCGGGCAAGAGCACACGAATAACGGTCGACTTGGGTGATAGTGAACTGGCGAAAGCTGTTCGAATGGCCGCGGTGGAGAGCGGCCGGACAGTGCGAAATATCGTTATTGAGGCACTCTCACTGTGGCTCGAGCGCACACCACAAGCCAGAGGGCTCAGGCAACCGGCCACGACAAAGAGCACTCCTACTGAAGGTAACACACGGGACTACCGCTCCATGATTGAAGCACTCAATAGGTACCGAGGGGCGGATGGTCCGACATCAACGTGACGGGAGGTGCATTGTGGCTGTAGCGGAAATCACCGTCATACCCTCGGGAGTTGGCCCTTCGGTCAGCGCATACGTCGCCAAGGCCGAGCGTGTTATCCAGGGCTACGAGACAATCAAGTCCAGACTGACACCGATGGGGACGATCCTCGAGGGCGAACTGGACGACATCCTCGCTGTGGTTAAAGAAGTGCACAACAGCATGTTCAGCGACGAGGTCAAGCGTGTTTACACAATAGTGAGGATAGACGAGCGAAGAGACAAGCCGTTAACCATGGATGGAAAACTCCAGTCCGTGGAGGCGCGACTGTCGGGCTGATGCGTGTGTGGGAAGCACCTGTCGTAGCAGCCTGATCGTGTCTCGCCCGCGAGCCCCGTTTGACTTGGTGAGGAACACGGGTATAAGGTTGTGTACGATACGAGCTTTGCCGGTCGTCACGAGCATCGAGCCAAGTCCGGTACAGGAGTGCTAAGATGTCGCAGACTGCATCCGACCACATGGAGTGCGCGCTCTCGCTTGCGAGGCTCGCAACGGGGTACTCCAGTCCGAATCCTGCAGTCGGGGCAGTGGTCGTCAGGGATGGAGAGGTAGTCGGGATGGGGTATACCCAGCCGGTAGGCGGGCCCCATGCAGAGATAGTGGCGCTGAAACAAGCGGGGCAGAAGGCGCGAGGTGCATCACTTTACGTCACGCTTGAACCATGCTGCCACTTCGGACGGACACCGCCGTGTACGCGCGCCATTGTGGAAGCTGCTGTATCAGAAGTACATGTTGCCATGCTCGATCCGAACCCTGTGGTATTCGGTAGGGGCATCGCGGAACTCAACGAAGCAGGTATCAAGACATATGTTGGCTCACACGAAGCAACGGCACGTGAGATCAATGAAGCCTACATCAAGTACATCACGACTGGTCTTCCGTTCGTCATTGCGAAGTTTGCGATGAGCCTGGATGGGAAGATAGCTACCCGGACCGGCCATTCGCAGTGGATCAGCAACGAACAGGCGCGCTGCTATGTCCACAGCGTGAGACACACGGTTGACGCCATCATGATTGGTGTCAACACACTTATTACTGACGACCCCCGTCTTACTGCACGAGGCTGCTGCGGCAAGAGTGGGTGCACGACGAAGCAGCCTCTGCGCGTGGTCGTCGACGGCTCCGGGCGTACACCTCTCAACGCCAGAGCATTCTCACAGCCCGGCAAGACGGTGGTGGCATGGATCGGAGTCGGCGACAGCGAGAAACGGCAGCAGATCGAAGCACAGGGAGTCGAGGTGCTCAGCGTCGAGGGTGAAAACGGACTTGTCGACCTTGAGTCACTGCTGCGGGTCCTGGCACCACGCGGGGTCTCGACTGTCCTGCTGGAGGGTGGCAGCGAGCTTCTGGGATACGCGTTCGACCACGGACTCGTGGACAAAGTACTGGCCTTCATCGCACCTATCGTCATTGGCGGCAGTGAAGGCCGCACGGCTGTGGGAGGCGTTGGTGCTGCTACCGTCCAAGAGGCGCTTGAACTCGAGCGTGTTGAGGTCAAGAACTTCGCAGACAACGTACTGATCAGCGGGTACGTAAAGAAAGCGGCATCACCCGGCCCATGTTCAGCGGCATAATCGAAGAGCTGGGGCAAGTCATCGAGGTCGGCGCCGGTAGCATTACGATCGAGGCGCCGGTCGTTGTTTCCGATACGCAGGTAAGCGACAGTATCGCTGTCAACGGGGCGTGTCTGACTGTAGCGCGCGTCTCCGGCATCTCATTCACCGCAGATGTAATGCCAGAGACTTTCCGATGCACAACTCTTGGTGCACTGTCGCCGGGTGACAGTGTCAATCTGGAGCGCGCGGTGACACCGTCAACCCGCCTTGGTGGACATCTGGTGCTCGGGCATGTGGACGGTGTAGGTCGGGTTGCATCGTTCACAGCGGAAGGGGCCGCTTTTATCCTCACGGTTGAGGCACCACGTGACCTGATGCGCTATGTCGCCCCAAAAGGCTCCATCGCAATAGATGGCGTGAGCCTGACAGTCGCGAGGTTGTTCGACAGTTCGTTCAGCGTGTCCCTGGTGACGTATACTTGTAGCAACACAACGCTCGGGCGCACGCGCCCGGGGCAGCAGGTCAATCTGGAGGTTGATGTTCTGGCTCGCTATATAGAACGTCTGCAACAGACGCAGCCAGTGTCCCGCCAAGGCATAACCTGGGGATTACTCGAGCAAAACGGTTTCATATGAGGTGAAAGGACACGGATGCTTGCTCCTATTGAAGATGCGATCAGAGATATACGAGAGGGCCGCTTCGTTATCATCGTCGACGACGAGAACCGCGAGAATGAAGGCGATCTGGCGATAGCGGCGGAGAAAGTCACGCCGGAAGCTATCAACTTCATGGCAAGGGAAGGGCGCGGGCTGATATGTATGCCGATAGTCGGGGAGCGGCTCGACGAACTGGCCATCCCGCTCATGGTGCAGGACAACACGTCAAAGAACTGCACCGCATTCACAGTGTCAATCGAGGCCAAGCACGGGGTAACAACCGGAATATCGGCGGCGGACAGGGCAAGGACCGTGCAGACAGTGCTCGACCCGAAGACTAGGCCATCCGACATCGCTCGCCCCGGCCATATATTCCCGATCCGTGCGCGTGAAGGTGGTGTTCTGGCTCGGGCTGGGCACACCGAGGCCATCGTCGACCTTGCTAAATTGGCAGGACTGTACCCTGCGGGCGTCATCTGTGAGATCATGAGTGCGGATGGCACGATGGCACGCCTGCCTGAACTCGAGAAGATAGCCGAGCAACATGGACTTCGCATAATTGCCATCAGGGATCTCATCGCTTACAGAAGCAGACATGAGTGTCTTGTTAAGAGAGTCGCCGAAGCCAAGCTGCCAACACGCTACGGCGAGTTCAAGGCAATCGCCTACAAGAGTGCGGTCGACCCCAACGAACACGTCGCGCTCGTGAAAGGTGATGTAATTGATGGTGAACCGGTCCTGGTACGGGTTCACAGCGAGTGTCTCACGGGCGACGTGTTTGGCAGCGCCAGATGTGACTGTGGTGAACAGCTGGCTGTTGCAATGCGACGCATAGACGCTGAAGGGCGCGGCGTAGTTCTCTACATGAGACAAGAGGGAAGGGGTATTGGCTTTCACAACAAGCTCAGGGCATATGAACTGCAGGACAAGGGTCTTGATACAGTAGAAGCGAACATCGCACTCGGCTTCGCTCCCGATCTGAGGGACTACGGGGTGGGCGCCCAGATACTCGTCGATCTTGGTGTCAGGAAGATACGGCTGATGACAAACAACCCCCGAAAGGTAATCGGGCTCGAGAGCTACGGGCTGGATATAGTAGAGATCGTCCCGCTTATCATTGCCTCGAACCCGCACAACGAGTTCTACTTGAGAACAAAACAGCAGAAGCTGGGGCACCAGCTCGGCATCGAGGAGGAACAGCATGGTCAGGTCGTTTGAAGGAATGCTCACCGGTGAAGGTCTACGGTTCGCGATTGTTGCGTCACGCTTCAACGAGTTGATAACCCACAGACTTGTTGATGGTGCACAGGACGCACTACGGAGACACGGTGTAGCCGACGACGCTGTTGACATTGCATGGTGCCCGGGCAGCTTCGAAATCCCTCTTGTGGCCAGGAAGCTAGCCGAAACCGGCGGCTACGACGCAATTATCTGCTTGGGAGCCGTCATCCGCGGAGGGACACCGCATTCCGACTACGTCGCCGCAGAGGTCAACAAAGGCATCGCGAAACTCAGCCTCGACATGGGCCTACCATTTGTCCAAGGTATCATCACCGCTGACACACTTGAGCAGGCCATACAACGCGCTGGCGCCAAAGAGGGAAACCGCGGCTGGTCTGCAGCGCTCAGCGCGATTGAGATGGCCAACCTGATGAAGTCTATTCGGTGACCTTGTAGACGTGGTCTCCGCGCCTCACGCGGTCAGGGACCTTGATGCCGACGAGATCGCCATTGTCAGCGGAGGAGACAATTTTGTGCTCAATCTGCATTGAGGAGAGCACAAATTCGAGGTCGGTCGTGGCTCCTTTGATGCGGATGAGGTCACCTGTCTTGACCGGGCCCGTCAACTGTACGCCAGCGACGACAGGGTGCGCGAAGAAGTCCGTGACAGTCCCCACCAGAATCTCTTGCATGGCCATCCTCCTTACTTCTTCCCGTATGTGATACATAAGGTAACACTTGCTTAGCGGGTCTTCAACGGAGGATGCTGTGGTTTCCAGTGGCCGCATACGCGTAGAGTGTACAGTATCGGGTCAATGACGTTTGATGCAGCCTTGACACTCCCCTTGGCGCTACCTATCATTAGCACAAGCCGCAACATGGTACTGTGGAGGTCATCGTATGGTTGAGAGAAAGCGAGAGAAGCCCTATAGTTGGGAAGAGGTCTTCTCTTTCGATAGGCTGAAGCGCACGATGGTTGCGCGCGTACTCGAAAACCTCGAGCAGATGTGTGAAGGAGCAGAGCCTGTAACACCTGACCAGATAAGCCAAGTCATCACCGACGAGTGGGACCAGGCTAAGCGTGCGGTGCGCTCGTCGCCGGCCGCACGGGAGTCCTTCCGCAAATACCTTGAGCAGACGGTGTCCGAGCAGGTTGACAGGCTCATCGAAGAAGATAAGAGTGAGCTTGAAGCCCTCGGCGTTGTTGAGCGGGGTCTTTGACCTTGGCGGCCAAGCGTGACAGGGAAAAGGGTCATAGCCCCGTCACAGTCACCCAGGAGGAGATAGAGCAGCTCACCCGTCGTGTCAAGATGCTTGACGATCGACTGGACAAGCTCGACTCCATTGTTACAACATTGGTCGAACGTGTGACGCGGGCACCAATCACACTTGAACTAACTTGTCCCAAATGTTCGCAGCAGATAGAGATAAATCTCACCAGCAACACGCGACTTCGCGGCGGCATTTAGTCGCCGGCACTCTGTGTGCACAGTTGAGCGCTGCGCTCATGTGCCCGGTTGTGGCATGGGATGTCCCACCAGGATGCCGGCAACCTCAGCAGCCAGTCGCGGGTTCAGGGGTTGTCCAGTAGTATCAAGGATATCTACCTCGAAGCCAGGCAGGTCGGGCAACTCCTTGAGGGAATCCTCATTGATGAGCACTTCACCCAGCGACAGACGGCTCTGTACATGAGCTGTCGCAGCAGCAAGTGTCGGCACGTCCTCTTCGACATCCGGCACACCCCGCAGGACGTACGTGGCTCCGTCGCTGCCCCGTACGATACCTGGACTGAGTACCTGTTCGATGTTTATTCTCCTCGTCTGCATCATTCTCTCCTGAGCTTCTTGCGCAACTGGATTGTACGCACTGCGCAGACGACTCGCAAATCGACAGGTGACCACCGCCAGGGACACTTGTGCAGGTATTACAGAAGCGATCCGGCCTGTCCACATCGTTCACCTTCGGCCTGACTTGAATCGCCTGATGCCGGATAGACAGAACCAGATCAAGCGCCACCGGCTACGTCAAGCCTGCTAACCGCTGGTATGACAACAGAGACATGCGAAGAAGTGCGACAGGAACGACGCAAGCGACAATTCGCCTCCCAACGTCCCATGTCGACCGCACAGTGATATGACATAATATTGCGTCCTGCAGTAGGGTAGTGATGTGACACGCCGTGCCCCGAATTGCTCGAATTGATTGCCTATCCCTCAGCCAAACGAGTCAGCGTGGTTTTGGCTGCGGCTGCACCATAGATCTCTGGTCGATGGGACCACAAATGAGCCAGCCGGGTATTCCGCCGGTACCACAAAGTTCGCACATGAGACCACCACAGACACCGGCTGCCGCAAGAACCTGCGGCGTTTCGCTCTCGCTAAGTCAGTGCCGTCACCTGCACCTATGGGAATCCGCTGCGCAGGCCAGACCGCGGCGGGCGACTACGGCCTCCGTCAGCAATCCGTTCCAGAGTCTCCTCACACCAGGCGGTCGCCTTTCCGGCACAGGCTGTAACCATGCTGATAGGCATCGAACAGTAGAACCATGCACAAGCTACTGGGAAGCGGTAGGAATCGAACCATCTCGATAAGAATCAGTCAAGACCGCTCATTATATAGGCAGGGCCGCATGGATAGCGCAGTTGCAGCTGAGAATAACATCGGCGGCCATAGGCACCACGCTAAGAAAAGCTCCAGGAAAACGGTCCAGGCATGGAATCGGTCATGTCCAGCCATTTCAGGGCCATTTTCGCGCGATTTTCAGGCACTGCCATGAGCCAGGCGCTCCTCCAGAACAGTCCCACAGCCACACAAACAAGAGAGACACGCTTTGGGTGGTCCACATCCTTGATCAAGCAGATCAGAAGGAAGCAGCGACCTCAGACATTCTTCATGGCAGTCAATGTGGCCAGCAATGGGAGTGCTGGTTCAGACAGGACCAAGCCAGACTGCACATCCTGCCAGCCAGGTGGAGCCTTCGGCGAGGATCGTACGTGTGAGGTAGAGGCAGCAAACAATCTGGTTCGCTTGGCGGGCATGAGGCACTCATCCAGTTGCATTTCATATGAATTGAGTATAATATCTCTTATACTCAGTCGACACAGCCGGACTCACATGATGCATACTTCAAAGGCTTCAGCGCCAGCCAGCTGCAGTACAACACCACCCCCCTGCTGGCGGCTTACACTGCCATCTGGATAACGGAAACTCTCGCGTGTTCGTTCTATCATATGGAGGAGATCGATGCTTCCGCACATGGATGACTATTTGCTGCACCTGCAGGCCGGGAACTATTCCAGCCGCACCATCTACAACTATGAGCGCGACCTCCGTGTGTTCGACAACTTTCTCACCGAGTCAAAAATGGACTTTCATCGCCTGACCAAACGCGATATCACCTACTACAAGGCATATCTTGGCTCCATGGACCGTGAGACGGCCGCCGGCAGCCATGGCGGTGTGCAACGGCTTGATGCACGGTCCATCAACCGGATGCTATCCGCGCTCAGGTCCTACCTCCGCTACCTCATTGACATGGACTTCGACTGTCCACTGGCGCCCGAGGCCGTCAAACTGACCAAGGCGACTAGGACGCACCCACAGGTGGCAGAACTGGACGCACTCACGCTGCTGGTGGAGGCACCGAGCCAGTTCGAATCCGATGAACGCATCGCACTCCGCAACAGGGCGATTCTCGAGGTGTTGTTCGCCACCGGCATGCGGATCTCTGAGGTCTGCACGCTGCAGCGCAGCCAGATCGACAGGTCGGGACGCATCTTCATCACCGGCAAGGGCCGTAAACAGCGATTCGTGTACCTCACTGACCGGGCGAAATATCATCTCGCTCGTTACCTGGGCACACGCACAGATAACGCCCCTGCACTGTTCATCCCCTATGCCGGGCGGAAAGTCAACGACCCGAGGCGGTCTATCTCAACCAACTACGTACAGGACCGAATCAAGCGCTACCGGGAAAAGCTGCATATCAACGTGCCAACATCTGCACATTCCTTGCGGCACGGCTTCGCAACGTACCTTGCCGAGAGGGGCGCCAACCCAGCAGCCCTGCAGATACTCCTCGGCCACGAATCACTCCACACGACCACAAGGTATGTGCACGCGTCAGACCGCTACGCTGAAGAGACACATCACAAATACCATCCCCGGTCACGCATCGACAGCTAGGGCACATGCTATCGCCCCAGCTTATGTTTGTCGTCTTCGAGTTATGCGGTTGTAATCTCGGTTCCGGTATGGCTGGACGAGTGGTCGCCTTGAACCGTGAGTACAAAGGGCACGACTCCCGCGCTACGAGCGGTTTAGGCCGAGCGATGAATGTGTCACCCCCCAAATCGTCGGGAGCGCAACAGGCGCACAGTGACGAGGCGGTCTGTGCTCACGGGGGTGCTGGCAGGCAAAAAGGCGAATGTTGCCCCCCAAGCAATGGGCCCGGCAGGATTCGAACCTACGACCAACCGGTTATGAGCCGGCCGCTCTGCCGCTGAGCTACGGGCCCTCGACAGGGACTCAATGGAGAGAAATCAACCAGGTTGTTATCTTACACCCGCTACGAACAAACGCGCAAGAATGAAGCGAGGCGCGCAATTCTTATGTCATGTATGACACAGCGGGGTGTCAGCTTGCATCGTGCTCCACCCAAGAGTGAGAAAGCGTCGAAGCTCATGTAATGCGTAGTACGAACCCAGCGTCTCTACTCTGAACGGCCGGGACCTGTGGAGGGCAGTCGCTTCAGATGAGGCCGCAGGCAACACGATAGCGATATGCACGTCCATCACAGGTGGATCTGAACCGGCTATGAGCTGACCACCTGTTCCCAGCCCAATATCAGCGTCAAACTGCCCAGCCGCCCTGCGTGCGAGAGCTGTTACTTCGGCCGGTGTTTGCAGTGAAGGGACGATCAATGAACCCCTGAAGAAGAGCTCAACATCAGTAGTTCCATTAAGCATTGCGGTCAGATAGCCACAGGTTATGGATTCTGCCAGCGCAAGAGTAAGCCCGCGTTCAACAAGCATAGCCCCCGTCACCTGCTCCTGGGTGTCATTATCAACTCCCCACAGAGCATCACCAAGAAGTCTTCGTGCATCTGCCTCGACCGGCGCCATCAGGCGCATCGCCGAATCGTGGTCAACAGATTTGGCTGTGATACGCACATGAATGCCATCCTGTTTTGCGTACACGGCCACGCTGGGGTTCGCCGAGGGCGTCAGAGGATGCAGCAGCTCATCAACGCGCGACTCTGATATCGCAAACAGCTTCAATGTGCGGGACGCGATGACGAAGCCGGTGTGCTGGAGGGCAGGCTCGACCTCGTTCTCCCACATCGTATGTAGTTCCCCCGGTGGGCCAGGCATAGCGATGATGGTACGACCGTTCTTCTGCACCCACCATCCGGGTGCTGTGCCACGCACATTCCGGACAGCGCGTGCGGAAGGGATCAGAGATGCCTGCTTCAGGTTGTTCGCAGTCATCTCCATGCGACGCAGTGCGAAGAAATTGCGCAGGTCGTTGGCCAACTGCTCATCGACCACAGGTGTCTCTCCAAGGACGTCGGCAATCGCCTCGCGAGTCACATCGTCATCGGTGGGACCGAGACCGCCTGTTGTAAGCACAAGCTCAGAGCGACTGATTGCTCTGCGCAACGTCTCCACCAGTCGCGGCATGTTGTCGCCCACAGTGGTACTGTAGAGCAAATCAATGCCAAGAGCCGACAGGCGTCGCGCTAGGTACTGCGTATTGCTGTCAGCGATGTCGCCGAGCAGGAGTTCTGTCCCTACGCAGACAATCTCTGCTCGCATAACTGTTCTCTCACCGCGGGGAGTGTCTCCGCCGAAACAGCGTGTCAGGACCGTCTCTCGCCCGCAACTACGAGCCCTGGCAGCTCATACGACTGAGCAGTATCGCCTGTCTGTTTACAGAACCGGATTATCTCGGCAAAGTTCTGTATCCGCGTAAGGTTGGCGGACTCAAGGATACCGTCATACGTGACGTTGATCCAAGGCTTCTTGTACATTGCACTGAGTTTCTCCGACATCGCCGCAACGATACCGCCCGGCATGCATCCGTGCGGCATCACCGAGATTACACCAGCAAAGTGTGGGTTCTCCATCCACTCAACGCCGCTGCCGATGCTCAGTATGGCTTCACTGCCACACTTCGAAGAGAGCCATCTGCGCGAGTATTCAAGCACTTCACTGGTCGGCGGATCAGACTCGACAAACCCATCGCACTCGCGTTCAACATCCCGCTCCAACTTCTGCTGCAGTTTCTCGAGAATGAAGTTCACCACCAGTCTCCGCAGACTCTTATCACGGATGGCATCCTCGACATTACGCTGTGCGACATACTTCATCCATTCGGCCATCGGTGACACGATGACTTCCAGACCTGCCTCTTCACAACGCCGCACAAGATCCTGGTTGGAGAAGTCATTCGATCTGAGGAATATCTCGCCATTGATGCCCACAAGCGGCCGCCTCGGCAGCGACGGATCAATCAGCTCTTTGAAATCGTGCGACGCCTGATGTATCAGGCTGCGAACCGGCTTCCCCTTCCTGAGTCTGGCATTCATGCGGTCAATGTATTGTCTGAACAGGCGATCGGCACTTCCGGGTTCCTTCTCGTATGGACGTGAGCGCCACAGCATCTTCTGCAGCACATCGGTGGCCACGCAACCATTCCAAGCAAGTTGCATGAACCGCATCAGGTCGCGGCGCGACCCTATGCGCATGTCGCGGTAGCCATTGTTGGACACACTCGCGAACACGGGCAAGTCCAGACCGAGGTCCTGGAAGATGCGCAACTGTTCACCGGCGTAATGGCCGAGGCGGCAGGGACCATACGCGCCTGCCATAAATGCCGCCAGTTTGTCAGCATCGTGACCGTTTTCGTAGTAGTACTGCAGGAAACTGCCGAGAGTCACTCGAAACGGCAGGCATTCGACCCCACTGGTCACCTTGTCAGCATACTGCAGCACGCGAGAGTCGGGTTCAGGCAGAACCACGCACTTCACACCGTACCCCTCCATCGCTGCCCCTATGACTTCCGCATGCGGAGACATATACGGCAGGAGCAATGTCCGATCGGAGCGTGATAGCACGTCGATTCTGCGCGAGACTGCAGGAGGATCCACACGTACACTCCTCTGCCCTGAGCGTGCATAGCCGACTATAGTGTCGACAAACGCCTCAATTCTGGTGACGATGCCCGCCTCCGCAGCGTGCTCATCAATCTCAAGCTGACCGAGGGGCTTTCCCCCCATTATGTCCTGGACAATACGAAGCATGAACGAGTTTGGGCCACAGCCGAAATTGGTCAGTGCAAGGCCATACAGTTGCGGGTCTTCTGCGACCAGCTTTGCAGCAGCAATGAACTTGCCCTCGTAATACCAGTACGGCCGGTCCTGGTATTCCTTTGGGTTGACCGACTGCAGCGGCAGATAGTCAAGTGGTATCGGGACCACACCAAGTTGTGCCAGTTTTTCGGCAATACCGAGGTTAGCACCGGAATCCTGAGACATGTAAGAACGTGCAAACAGCACTACACCGAGCTTTCCCGTCTCATGGATATGGGCAAGCAGCTCACTGCCCTTCTCTGCCTGTTGGGCTGCGAAGCGCTCCATCGCCGCAAGCCCGGCTCTGGCAGCTGCTTGCCCCTGTTGCTTCGTGTACCCCATCTTCACAGCGACAGCGGCAAGATTATCAATCACATCGTCGTCGCCTCGGCTGAAATCCAGAGTCGGGACGAGAAGACGGTCTCCAAGCCCCACGGTCTGGCGGATGATATAGGGCGATGCCTGTACTAGTGGACAGGCATATTTCTGGTTCTCCTGCCCTTCCATACGGCCGAGACGAATAGCCGACGGGTAGAGAACATAGTCAGTCTCGTGCAGCTGTGCGGCATGGCCGTGCAGTATCTTTACAGGGAAGCAACTGTCGGTGTAGGCAAGCTCTGTCGCAGTCGCGATTATGTCACCCGTTGATCTGCCCGTTACAACGGGCCGCGCCCCGAGTGCGTTCACAAACTCGATGAGGAGTGGCGCAAAATCGTATACGAGAAGCGCCCTGGGAATGCCGACACGCGGCCCGTCTCTATCGCCCGTATCAGCTGCACCAGCGAACAATAACTCGTCGCGCTCATCGAACGCCGTACGCTGACGTTCGTGACCCACCGTCGCATCATACCGGTCGCATCGACTTCCATAGAATGTCGGAGGCTCACCAGGCACCTGCATCCGCGTGATAGTGCAGTTGTTGTCGCAGCCCTTGCAGGTGAAGGTGGACAGTGCCACATCGGCACGAATAACGGCCTCGAAACCCTTGAATCGAGTGGGGCGGCCAGCCATATCCTCGGCGGCGAGGAGTGCCACTCCAATCGCGCCGGAGATCTCCTTGTGCTCCGGCACCATCAACTCCCTGTCAGGCAATTCGCGTTTGAATGCCGAAACAACAGCCTGGTTGTAGAATACAGCACCGGTAAGAATGATCCGCTTGCCGAGCCGACGGTTCTCCACCACCTTCGACAGATAGTTCTTGGCAATCCCTATGGCAAGGCTAGCCGTTATGACCTCAAGCGGGACTTCTTCCTGCTGGGCACGGGCTACAGACTGGGCCATGAACGAAGCGCAGCGTGTTCCAAGGTCGATAGTATACGGCGCATTGAAGGCAAATCTGGCAAATTCTCCATCTGTGACCTGCACGCCGAGCATCTCCGCCAGCTCATCGATGAAGCTGCCTGTGCCAGCCGCACATGCCTTGTTCATCTGGTAATCAACAACGACTCCATTCCTCTTGATAACAAGTTTGGAGTCCTGGCCGCCGATTTCAATTATGTCAGCTTCAGGGTCGAGCATGGCTGCAGCCCGCGTCTGCGCCGTAATCTCATTCTTGATGAGGTCAGCACCAACCAGAGTACCCACCAGATAGCGCCCCGAGCCCGTAATGCCAACTCCCCGAATGGTGACTTTGTCAGCGCCCTTTTTCAGGAGGTGCGCAAATAACTGTTTGACCGCATCGACAGGCCTGCCAGCCGTCATGAGGTAGTGCTTGGTGAGAACCTTACCCTTATCATCAACGATCGCTGCCTTCGTACTTGTAGAACCGATATCGATGCCTAGATACCCCTCACACGGCTCTGACACGACCGGTTGCGCCACGACAGCACTGGTGTTCACCACTTCGAGCGGCGGCATTCTGTAGTACTGCCGAACCTCGTCGCGAGCATCAAGGATAATGCTATTCGAGCGCTTCCCAATCGTGAGTATCGCCGCCCCCCGGGCCTGCATATACAGGTAGTCCTCGGGAACTGTGATCGCAGTTGCAGTCCCATTCCTCGTCGAGACAACTTCCTGAAGCGCCCTGGCGATAGCAGCGTTGGCCGCAACGCCGCCAACGAAATACACCGGTGTGGCAAAGGGGCCCTTCTTAAACGAACCCACCATCCGCGCGACGCTTTCGCACAGCGCATAGAGCATGGGTTCGACAGTCACGCCTTTCTGCTGCAGGTGAATCAGGTCAGTCTTAGCGAATACGCTGCAGCGTGCAGCAATGCGAGGAGCCGTACCCTCGAACTGCAATGCCAGCCGGGCAAAGTCCTCTATGCTGATGCCGAGTCGGTATGCTTGCTGCTCCAGGAACCTGCCTGTACCTGCGGCACAGAGCGGGTTTGACTCTACCTTCCATGGACGCCGCAGCCCATCTTCCAGCTCGATGATGAGTGATGACTGCCCACCGATCTGAATGATGGTACGTGCAGCGGGATGTGTATGCAGAACACCGGAGGCAATCGCAAGCGAACTGCTGAATGACGCCCACCCCATTTCCGGTGGAATGGCCGAGCTTCCGGAGCCCGAAACACCAGCTGCGATGATCTGCTCAGCTGGAATCTCTGATATCAGCCTTGATACCAGGGCGCTCACGGCCGCCCTCGGACCAGTGCTGATTCTCTCTACGTCCTGTCGGACGGGGCTTCCAGTCTCATCAATCAGACAGAGCTTGACGCTTACCGACCCAATATCAACGCCAAGGTAATACGCCATCTCCCCGGACGACGATTGTAACACAACACTCTGCCCCCCGGTCTCAGTCGCAGCAGAATACTCTTCGATGCTCTTCATGTTCAGTCCCCACACGTATCTACGGTAATCGCGCCAAGTGGTAAGGGCCGCTACACGGTGGGCCGTCTGTGTATCGAAGTGTCATCTCAGTAAGGTCGAGGATTATCGACGACAGTGTCATCCACTGCTCCATCCGAGGGAAACGCCCATCAGGATGTCTGCAGATGGAATCGGGATAGCTGAAGTGGTCAGTCAATGCCTCGCGTATCGTTTCAACCCCGAGACGTCCCTTGCGAGCTGTCAGCAACCGGCGCAGGCGACCACTCCGGAAAATGGTATCAGGCAACGTACTCTTCCCGGTGTCACGTACCGGCAGCATCGGAGACTCGAAATGGTTAGCATGGGTGAGTATGCCATCACGGGGATAAAGGAAAAGCACATCGTTCGGCAGGTTCTCAACATCGATTATCTCCCCACCTTGGTGCGCGACGATCATATTCATGCTGTTCGGCCCGACATAGGTCAGCAACATCTTCAGGGCATCTGACATGCGCTCGGAATTCAAGATCCCGCGCAGCTTGATCAGGAAGGGCACCCCTGGCTTGAAGACGTCGAGCTCGCTTCTGATGTAGTTAATGCAGACACCCATGCCTGTCGAGTTGATACCGCGATGGCCGATCGTGCCCGCCTCCGCATGCATGACAATATCCGGCTTGTCCTTCTGCTCAATCTGCAGCACTATCGACGTCCTCACCGCTTCTGCACGCCAGTCCCAGTTCTGGCCGATGATGAGATGACCGTTTTCCGTAACCTCGGGCATCAGACCAAACGATGTACAGCCGCCGGTCGGCGCGTCTTTCAATGCATTAGGAAGATAAGCGAAGGTCAACTCGGTGCGCGCGTTCAACGCTGCGACTTCGCGGAATTCAAGACCCGCCCCTTCTGCAACACCTCGCATCTCTTCCGCCAAGTCAGCATCGTAGTGCTCGATGAACGGCACAAAGGCCTCAACATCAGACAAGATCTTCTCTTTGTCCACACCACCCATGTGCTGCCACATGTTCATGTAGAAGCCCAGATTGTCGTGAATAAGACTCTTCGCTCTTGCTCCATGCTCGCGCCCTATGTCCCGTGGGCTGCCCTTAAGTTTCAGTACCGGTACAGTCATCGTTTCCTCCCCGTGATCGAACACCCGACACTGCGGACAAAGTGTAGCGACAGAGGTGTATTCACAGCTATTCTACAACGTAGAGCTAGGTACGGCCATTCAGCGTCACAGCCCTGCCGTTGTTACAGTTTAAATCGTACTGTTACAATAATGTTCCATCGCGAACAGACACGAGAGCTTCTCGTTGTTGGCCGCGGCACGATGCAGATGCAGTCAGCACAACAGTCGTCCACCCACGCAAGGGTCTCCAGCAGAATCGACCGCGTGTCTGCCGATTCGGCCTTCGTCGTCCTCGCACGAGCTCAAGCACTTGAGGCAGAAGGTATCGACGTGGTGCACCTCGAGATCGGCGAACCCTGTTTCGACACACCCGACAACGTGCGACAGGCATGCAACAGGGCAATCAACAGTGGTCTGACCCACTACTGCAACTCTCAAGGCATCATCCCGCTGAGGGAGGAGATAGCCCGGAATGTCTGCGTAACACGGCAGATGGAAGTCACCCCTGACCGGGTCATCGTGGGTCCTGGTGCCAAGCCGCTCATTTTCTTTGCGATTCTTGCCCTCCTCGACGAGGAAGACGAGGCCATCTATCCAGCGCCGCTCTTCCCTGTGTTCCAGTCCGCCATCGGCTTCGCCGGTGCTACCGCCGTGCCCGTGCCGCTGCGCGAGGAACTTGACTTCCGCTTCGATCTGGAGGAACTGCGCGCCCGCATTGGCCCACGCACCAGACTACTTATCCTGAACTCGCCGCATAACCCAACCGGTGGAGTCCTGACCCGTGAAGACGTCGAGGAGATTGCACGGCTCGCCTGTGAGCACGACCTCATCGTGCTCACGGACGAAATCTACGACCACATGTACTATGGCGAGTCGCCAGCCAGTGTCTTCGGCATCGACGGGATGCAGGATCGGACAGTGCTCGTCACCGGCTTCAGCAAGACATACGCCATGACCGGATGGCGTCTCGGCTACGCCGTCATGCCCAAATGGCTTGTCGAACCGGTGGTGCGGCTCATAAACAGCAGTTTCTCATGTACTCCTCATTTCATACAGATGGCCGGGCTCGAAGCACTCACCGGGCCACAGGCCGACAGTGTTGAGATGATGAAGATACTGCGCGAGCGCAGAGACCAGATGATCGAAGGCCTCAACAGGATTCCGGGTATCTCCTGCCGAGTTCCGCGCGGGGCCTTCTACGCCTTTCCAAACATCAGTTCATTCGGCCTGTCATCAGCGCAGCTCGCCTCGCTCTTGCTCGAGAGAGGTGGTGTGGCCACTCTTCCAGGGACTGCCTTTGGCCAGGAGGGCGAGGGCTACCTGCGCCTTTGCTTCTCCACCTCGGCAGAGAACATTGACAAGGCTCTTACACGCATCCGCAGCGTGACCTCACACTTACAAGGCCAGGCCCACGACGCCTCTGCTCGGTTCCAAGACTGACTCAGGCAGGTCGCAGTGAGCGAAAGGCGGCTTGTACCAGCTCCGGCAGTGCAGGGTGAATGTGAATGCCGCGCTCGATCTCCTCGACGTGCCCTCCCGATGTCATCGCGTTGATAACCTCCTGCACGAGAGAAGGAGCGTGTGGTCCGATGACGTGAAAGCCAAGTATCCTGCGGCTGTCTCTGTCCACTACCGCTTTCGCAAATCCGTCTGTCTCCATCATCGCCTCTCCCTCGGCAGTGTCCATATAGCGGGACGTTCCCACGAGGATACGGTGGTCTTTGCGTGCATCGCTGGCTGTGAGTCCGACGGCCGCAATCTGTGGATAGGAGAACACAGCATGTGGGGCTGCACTATAATCCATGGCCTCACGCCGTCTTCCAAACGCATTCCGCGCTGCAAGCGAAGCCTCAATGTTGGCAATATGGCGGAACATGTACTTACCATTCGCGTCGCCTATGGCGTATATCCCGGGAACGTTCGTTTGCATGTACTCGTCAACCAGTATGTATCCCCGTGCATCGGTCTTTATGCCCGCCTTTTCTACACCAAGCAGATCAGCGTTGGAACACCTCCCTGTGGCCAGCATGACGGTATCAGCAGCGACCGAAAAGCGCGCACCTGAGCCTCGCTCCCGCACGAGAAGGCGGATATCGCGCAGACCCCTGTCGATACGCTCTACCTCGGTGTTTGTCAGTACCTGCATGCGCGTGCGCAGCGCACGGAGGAGCAGTGCCGCTATCTCGGGCTCCTCACCCACAACAAGCCGGTCGGCAGCCTCGATAAGAGTGACCGATGTTCCCATAGCGGAAAAGAAATGGGCATACTCGACCCCAATATATCCCCCACCGAGAATCGCCAGGCTTCGGGGAGGGACAGTCAAATTCAGCAGTGACTCCGTTGTGAGGCATTCAACCGTGTCAAGCCCCGGCACATTCGGAATGCATGGCCGCGACCCCGTTGCGATAAAGATCCTGTCGGACTGCAGCGTCGTGCCGTTCACCTCAATTGTCTTGCTCCCGGTGAAATGGCCTTCCCCCTCGTACAGGTCCAAACCTTGAAGCTGCGCGACAGACTCGGCAAGCTGTTTTTCAGCTTCCTCTACGCTCTTCCTCATGCGGTCCATGATGAGGCCGAAATCAATCTGATGTATGGTGGCATCGATTCCGAGCTTCGCGGCATCGCGTATCTCAACCACACGGTCAGCAGGAAACATCAGCATCTTGGAAGGAATGCAGCCGAGGTTCGGACATGTTCCTCCCAGTGGTCCTTTGTCAACAAGCGCCACCCGTAGGCCACGAAACACTGCCTCGTAGGCAACGAACATGCCCGACCCGGAGCCGACCACAATCGCGTCGTAGACCCTTTTCACGCGGCCACCTTCAACTGCGGAATGCTTTATCCTCCGGCCAACATCCGGTCGATGCGGACCCGAAGGTCGCTGGCTGATACTGCACCTAGGCTGACGTCAGCAATACGCCCGTTTTTGAATAGCAAGACGGTGGGAATGCTCGTGACCTGATACCGGCGTGAGGCGAGAGGGTTCTCGTCCACGTTGAGCTTGCAGAACTTCACCCTGCCAGCATATTCGGCCGCCAGCTTCTCAGTCACCGGCCCCAGCGCCCTACAGGGACCACACCACGGCGCCCAGAAATCAACCAGGACAGGCACAGAGGAGTGCAGCACCTCAGCCTCGAATGTCGCATCAGTGACCACTTCCACCCGCCCTCGTCCAGGACCACTCTGGACCGTGAGCCGGATGAGGATGTCACCCTCGCGATCGTCAGTAACTTTCAGTGCGTTGCGCAGCCGCACCACTTGTCCACTCCTGGCTCCGGCAGGCACCTTCACTTCAAGCCGTTTGTTATGTCGTGTCAAGACACGGGTAACTCCACGCCGTGCCTCTTCCTCAGACAAGGTGAGACTGTACGTAGCCTGGGCCAGCGCGCCGGTTTGCTGTCGGTCGCTCTCCATGGTTCACAACTGACAACTGGCTATTGCCGGGCGTTAGACTCCCCGGCCGAGTCTTGTTTTGCAGACTCGCCGCCTTTCGGCTTGAGTCTCAACGTCCGCTTCACCAGCTCCTTATCGTGAGTATAGTCGATGACACGCTGCAGCATTATCTTCTGGGCCTGGACAGGACCCGCACCATGCCACGTACCTACGCCGTGCAGACCAGCCGTCCAGTTCTGCAAGTGTTTGTGCACCTTCATGACATTCTCAGCCGGCTCGTCGCCGCCAAAGCTGTAGAACTCCTCAACGTACGCTTTCGTCTCCGGGTTCTTAAGCTCTTTGAGCGACGGAAGCGTCACTATGAGGCCGCCACCTATGTCACCCGCCAGCGCCATAACACGCCAGAATGCATTGCACACGTTGAGCTTGGCCACATTGCCCATCAACTCGTCAGGCAGGAACACGCCGGACCCCACGGGCTCCTCCGACCCGTTGTACGCCGCAGCCAGGCCGCACGCACGGCATGTCTCGCGAAGCGTGACCATTTCGGCGAGCTGCTCATTGATGTGGGGCACGTTCTGCAGGCCTTTGTACTCCTGCACCAGCTTTGCGCTGCCGATGATCTGGTTCATGAAGCCGACCTTACATGTGCCACCACAGGTCATTCTGTGCGTGCGCGCAAACCGTGTCACGAACTTCACCGAATACTCGCTCTCACCACAATGGAATACCCTCTCCCATGGCACAAAGACATCTTCGAACACTATCATCGATGTCTCACGCTGGCCGTACACAGGATTGCCAAGCTCCTCGATATCGTTCGCTGCCTCACGTTCAGCCGAGAATGGCGTGTACTGACAGATGAACGTGATGCCGGGTGCGTCAGGTGGAGTGGCAAACGCCACTGCATAATCTGACTCGCCGGCCGAGTGCGCCGACTGAGGTAGAACAACAATTTCGTTGCTTGCAAATCCACCACTGATATTTATCTTCGCACCCCTGACAACGATACCTTTCGCGCTCCTGTCCACCACTTTGACCGATAGATACGGGTCCGGCCAGTTCAGTGCCCTTCTGTTTCGCTGCCCACGCGGCTCTGTAAGTGCGCCGGCGACGGCAAGGTCGTTCTCCTGTACCCACTTCAGGTATTCAAGGAATCGAGGGTGATATGACGTGCCCAGCTCCCTATCCATCTCCCACGTCGTGCTCCAGAGTGAATGGAAGCAGTCGAGACCGACACAACGATAGATGCAGGTTCCGAGGTTCTCCGCAGTGAACGTGCCGGCTTGTGCCTTGCGGATAAGGTCATCGACACTGCGGCATACGTACGTATACCGGTTTACCGTATCATTAATCAGCGGCGACCACGCCGTCATGGTCTCGCGGCTGGTCGGGTCGAGCGCCCAGGCATAGCTTGCCTTGTTTGCTTCGACTACTGTCCTCGTGTTCGGGTTCGTGAGAACACTTTCCACGCGCGCGCCATTCATGAAGACGCGTGGATGGAGTGACTTCAAGCTCTCTTCAAACTGGTCGGGAGTCTTAAGTGCCATGCGAAGGCCTCCTTGATCATACATACACGTGCCGCTATGCGCAGCAGACTTACTCGAAACCTTACTGTAGCACACCCCTGTTGAAGAGTGGATGGCTCTGCACTAGAATAGCCGCACGGTTGATATGTCTGCCGCGCACGTGCACGTTCTTTTCATGCGGCGAGACTGGAAAGGAGCAGGATGATACTTGCAAAGGTGCTACTGGGAGGCGAGGCGCGCTGGACAATCGTAGAAGGCGACTCGCTGTTTGCTATCGACGGCGACGTCTATGGAGAGTTCACAGGGGGCAGGCGGCTTGGAGCACTCACAGAAGCCAAGTTGCTCGCACCAGCCGACCCGGTTACTATTATCTGCTGCGGACTGAACTACTACGACACACTGGAGCAGCTGCAGATTGAAGTGCCGAAGGAACCGGCGCTCTTCTACAAGCCCTGCTCAGCCTTGGTGAACCCCGGCGACGATACCTGCACAATCCCGGCAATCTCAGACGATCCACGGTATGAAGCGGAGATGTGCGCGGTCATCAAGCGCCGTGCATGGAAAGTCACCGAAGAGCATGCCTTGGACTATGTACTGGGCTACACCTGCGGGAATGATATGACGCTGTGGGACCTGTACCAGAAGGACGGGAGACTTACCCGTGCGAAGGGATACTACCATTCCGCACCACTCGGCCCCGTGCTCG
>CAZODZ010000011.1:0-28428 GCA_964578745.1 uncultured Dehalococcoidales bacterium
CCTCGGCGACGGCGCTTCCACCGGCCTCATCACGTATATGAGGACAGATTCGCCACGCATTACACCTGCGGCCATCGCAGAGATCCGTGACTACGTAACACAGGAATTCGGCGCTGCGTACGTGCCATCGAAGCCCAACCGCTACACGAGCAAGGGCAAGTTCGCACAGGAGGCCCATGAGGCGATACGCCCGACATCTATACAGAGAACGCCAGACAGCATCAAAGCGTTTCTCAACCAGAACCAGCTCAAACTGTACCGTCTCATCTGGCAGCGCGCAGTCGCGAGTCAGATGGCTCCTGCCGTGTACACGACGACGAACGTGACTGTTGACGCAGCCACTGGCCCAGACAGAGGATTCGTGCTTGAAGCTGCCGATTCCAGGCTGAAGTTCCCCGGGTTCACAGCGCTTTATATAGAAGCAGCCGACGACTCACTGGAGAGCGAGGACCGCGGACAACTACCTAACCTGAAGGAAGGCGAGAGACTCACGTACATCGAGTCCACGAAAGAGCAGAAGTTCACACAGCCACCACCACGATACACCGAGGCCACATTGGTCAAGACGCTGGAACAGAATGGTATCGGCCGGCCGAGCACGTACGCGCCGACACTTTCCACCATCCAGCAGCGGGACTACGTCGTCAAGGAGACAGGGCGGTTCAAGCCGACGAAACTGGGCATCATCGTCACCGACTTGCTGCGAGAGCATTTCCCCAACATCGTTGATGTCGGGTTCACAGCCCAGATGGAGAAGGAACTCGACGACGTAGCACAGGGGGACCGCAACTGGGTCTCGGTGGTGAGTGACTTCTACGGACCATTTGCACGCAAACTCGAGGGCGCCGAGCAACGCATTGAGCGTGTCGACACATCGGAGCCAACGGCAGAGACCTGCCCCAATTGCGGAAAACCGATGGTCATCAAGACAGGTCGGTTCGGCAAATTCCTCGCCTGCACGGGCTATCCCGAGTGTAAGACCACAAAGAAATACGTCAAGTCCACGGGGACCAAGTGTCCCGAGTGCGGAGCCGACGTTATCGAGAAGGTAACCAAGAAAAGGAAGATCTTCTACGGGTGCAGCCGCTATCCCGAGTGCACCTTCGCCACCAGCAGGCGACCGCTGCCGACCCCCTGCCCCAAGTGCGGTAAGATGATGGTGCAGTACGGCAAAGGCAGCGCGAAGTGCATCGCATGTGGTGCCATCGTCAAGGGAGAGAAGAGTGAAGCAAACCAATAGCTCTGAGACTGTGCCGGACTACCGCGCCCGGTTGGCAGCAGTGCGTGGTGCGATGGTCGAGGGCGGTATAGACTGTCTGCTTGTGTGTAGCAGGGAGAACATTCGCTATCTGTTCGGATTCACCGGATCAAGCGGTTGGGCACTCATTACAGAGTCCAGTGCCGTGCTCATGACCGACTCGCGCTACGACGAACAGGCCCGTACCGAGACGACAGGATGTGAGGTCTGTATCTCTACGAAGGGGCTGACGGACACTGCGGCGCAACAACTGCACAAGTGCCACGTCAAACGAGTGGGGTACGAGTCAGACTCGATGACGGTGGCAACACTCCATACTCTGGAGTCGACACTGCGCGAGAATGGTCTGGACCTAGTGCTCACACCGACACAACAGATCGTCGAGCGTGTCCGCTCCGTCAAGGATAGGTACGAAATAGCAGCAATCAGCGCCGCGTCGCGACTGGTCGATGGAGCCATAGACCACGCCAGGTCAATTATCAGGGCCGACATGACCGAGCAGACTCTTGCATGGGAAATAGAACGCTGGCTGCGGGAGCACGGCAGCGGGCCTGTGCCGTTCCCTGTGATTGTCGCAGCTGGCCCACACTGCGCGCATCCGCATGCGGTATCAGGAGACAACAGACTTGCCTGCGGCGAACCGATACTCATCGATATCGGGGCGGTTATCGACGGCTACTGCTCGGACTTGTCCCGTACGTTGTTTATCGGGCAGCCGAACGACACCATAAGGCGAGTATACGAGACCGTCCTAGAGGCACAGGAAACCGCACTCTGCAGAGTGCGGGCAGGCATGAGCGCACCTGAGGCTGACAGGCTGGCGCGCAATGTGATAGCTCAGGCAGGATATGCTGATTCCTTCGGCCATGGCCTGGGTCACGGCGTCGGGCTGGCGATTCATGAGCGACCCACCGTGAGCAGTCTTTCCACCGACATCCTTAGAAAGGGCATGGTGTTCACCATAGAGCCCGGAATTTACCTGCGTGGACTGGGGGGTGTTAGAATTGAGGACACGGTCGTGCTACGTGAATCAGGAGTGCAGCTGCTGACGCACACCGACAAGCGCAACCCCGTGTTGTGTGCAACCTGTTGATGCGGACCTCCGCAGAGCATACCCTCTCACACACACGGTCTCTATCGAAAGGAGCGAGCCATGATTGACGCAGGTGAACTGCGCAAAGGAATGGCCATCGAGCTTGATGGCAGGATCTACCAGATAGTCGACTTCAACCACATCAAGATAGGACGTGGTTCCGCGCAGGTGAGGCTGCGTCTCAAGGATATCGCCGCCGGCGGCGTCATAGAGCGAGTGTTCCAAGCAACAGAACGGTTCAACCCTGCCTTCGTGGAGCACCGACCGGCACAGTACCTGTACGCAGACAATGATTTCTATCACGTCATGGACACCGAGACGTACGAGCAATTCACTCTGACCGCAGACCAGATAGGCGACGGAGTGAAATACCTGAAGGAAGGTCAGGCCATCGAGGTGCTCATGTACCAGGGCAACGTCGTGAGCGTTGAATTGCCGCTTGCTGTCGAACTTGAGGTGGTCGAGACCGAGCCCGGTTTCAAGGGTAACACCGCCACCGGTGGCACCAAGCCAGCTATCGTTGAGACAGGCCTGTCGGTACAGGTCCCATTGTTCATCTCTGTAGGTGACATACTCAAGATTGACACGAGAACGGGGAGTTACATCGAGAAGGCATCGTGATCAACGTTGACCTCCACGTCCATACCTGTTACTCGTTCGATGCTACAACATCGCTCGACGACGTTATTGCTGCGTGTCGTCGAGCCTCGATTGACTGCGTCGCCATTACTGACCATGACACCATCCGCGGCGCGCTGCGCATGCGCAACGACGGCCGGCTGCGCGTCATCGTCGGGCAGGAAGTCCTGACCACCCATGGGGAACTCATCGGCCTCTTTCTCGAACAGGAAGTGCGCAACTGGCTCTCGCCGATGGAGACCATAGAGAGTATCAAGCGACAGGGAGGGCTGGTGGTTATTCCCCACCCCCTGCTCCGCATGCCATTCCCCCGCACCACCAGCGTAGGCACCGGCGAGGGCATACAGTTCATCCCTTCGTTGGAGGTCCAGAAACGCAATCCGCTTCTCAGCCCCGAAGTCGTGGCAGCCGCAGACATCATCGAGGTTATGAACGCACGGTCGCCCTTCAAGAGCACGTGGGAGGGTGTCGAGAGGTTCGCACACGCGCGGGGGCTGCCCTGTTCGGCCGGCAGTGATGCCCATACGCCGGGTGAAATCGGCGCCGCCTATGTGGAGATGGAAGATTTCTCCGACGCCCAGAGCTTCCTGCGGGCGCTCGCTGGAGGACGACTGCAAGGCACGCGTACAAACCCGCTCGTGCACGTCATAAGTACACTCGCGAAGCTGCGGAGGAGGCTATGTTAAAGCTCGGATGGATGTCCACCGGACGCGGCCCGACTTCTCTCGCACTGCTTCAAGCAGTGTGCGATGAGATCGAGACGGGCAAGCTTGACGCCACCATATCGTTCGTGCTTACCAATCGTGGTCCGGGCGAAGCGGCCCAGAGCGACAGGTTTCAGGAATTCGCCAGATCCAAGGGCATTACGGTTGTAGCTGAGTCGTCGAAAGCATTCCGCAGCCGCTACTCAGGACAGGACTGGCGAACAGATTTCGACAGAACAATGTCTCAACGCATTGAGCACTACGCTGTCGATTTCATCTTTCTCGCCGGCTACATGCTCATCGTGAGTGACTTCTTCTGCACACGGTATTTGCTGCTTAACCTGCATCCAGCATTACCTGGCGGGCCGACAGGCACGTGGCAGGAAGTGATGGAGGAATTGGCCCGAAGCGGCGCACCACGCGCCGGCGCGATGATCCATATTGTCACACCGGAACTTGACCGCGGGCCCACCGTCTCCTATTTCTCGTTCTCGCTGCAGGGCGAGCCATTCGCCCAGCTGCGCAAGTCCGGGAATATCAGTGCACTTGCGGCCGCGATTCGCGAGCAAGAGGTCCGTCGCGAGTTTCCGCTTATTCTCTCCACCCTGCGAGCTCTCGCGGACGGAGACTTTGTCATCTCGGGCCAGCGCATCTACGACGCCAGCGGCAATCTCCTACCGCATGGGCGCGACCTATCTGCGGTCGTCGATAACCTCGTCGCCGAGGTCTGAGACCGCATCAGTCAACACTGAAGATCTACGAGCCTGTACGCTCACCTCTGCGGGCCTCTACCGGGCATGGCGTCATCATGGTTGTGATACCGGCCATGATCGGCGCAAAAGACTGCCGGACTGTCCCTGAAACATACCAGAGGGCACCACCCCACTACTATGTCCCCTTCATCATGACGAGGTTGGCAGGCACCCTGACTCCGAGGAGATGGACCACCCCTCCCCATAGCCAGCACACATGTGCTGTGTGGTGGGACTTAGCCCTCTTCCAACCCTACGGACGCAGATGGGCCAGTACACGGATATTCCCCTGAGGAACAGCTCCCACCCACGGAGAAGAAGGGGGGCCGTCCCTAGCCGGGACGGGCCCCTTTTCAACCGGTGTAATGAATGACTAAGGGACGATGGCTGTATCCGGGTTGAGAATATTGTTCGGGTCGAACGACTTCTTGATGTCCCGCATTATCTGCTTCAGACGATTGTCCGTATAGCGGTCGAGCAGGTAGATACCCTTCTTGCCGATACCATGCTCAGCCGTGATCGTGCCACCCAGGCGCATCGCAACCTCGTAAACCTCGTCCTTGATGTCTTTGAGCAGTCCGCGGTCAGCCACGTCCTTCATCAGAACATGGTGCAGATTGCCATCGCCGGCATGTCCAACCACGTATATCTTGGTGTTGTACTTCTGGCCTATCTTGTCGACTTCGTCCATGAACGTACCAATCTCACCTGGAGGAACAGCAGTGTCGAGCGAATCGGCATTCGGTGAGACGGCGCTTTGCACCTCGCTGCGTATCTTGAGTATATCAGCCTGTTCATCGCGCCGTTCTGCCATGAGAGTGTCGACCGCGTTGCAGTTCTGACAGATCTCGACCACCTGCTCTGCCTGAGTGAAAACCTCTTCCTCATTGGCACCCGTCAGGATGATGATAAGGTAGGCAGTACCCTTCGAGGCCGGCCATGTCATGTTGAGGTATTTCGCCGTCAGGTCAACGATCTCTTTATCCATGTACTCGATGGCAAGAGGAATCACCCCTGACTGCAAGATTGCAGGCACTGTATTGATAGCATCGTCCCTGTCATCGTACGAGATAACAAGAGTCGCCGTACCTGGGAAGCTCGGGTAGAGTCGCAGAATAACCTTGGTGACAACGCCTAAGATACCCTCACTGTCAACCATAAGGTGAAGCAGCGGCAGACCAGTGTTGTTCTTAAGGAGTTTCCCGCCAAGCTTGACGATCTCACCCGTCGGCAGGACAACCTCAAGCCCTTTCACGTAGTTCCGCATCACACCGAACTTCACAGCGCGTGCACCGCCGGCGTTGCATACAGCGAGGCCGCCGACTTGTGCCCCTTCGTCTCCTGGATGAGGCGGAAAGGACATGTTCTCGGCCTCGGCCGCCTGGAGCAGTTCCCCCAACGTGACACCTGCCTCAACCACAGCCATCATGTTGCGCCTATCGATCTCGATAATCCGGTCCAGGCGCTCCACGGAAAGGACAATTCCGTCTTTGGTGGGAATGGCGCCAGCAGCCAAGCCAGTACCACCACCACGCACCCATACAGGGGTCAACTCGCGGTTAGCCAGCTTGAGGATCTCTGAAATCTCCTGGGGGTTGGCGGGCTTGACAACAATAAGGTTGTCCGCCGCCTTGGGCATCACAGCGACAGGAGTGGCATCGATGGTGTATGGTTCGATCTGCCTCCTATCAGTAATCACGTAATCCTTGCCAACAATCGCCTCAAGGGCCTCTGCTGTAACCATGTCTAGCTCCTTTGTCGTACCTCTGCAGCTAGCTTTGGAACGACTTCGTACAGGTCGCCGACTATGCCATAGTCAGCCACCTTGAATATGGGTGCAGACGGGTCGGAATTGATAGCAAGAATGACATCTGAATCACGCATGCCGGCGAGGTGCTGGGGACTCCCAGACAGCCCGACAGCTACATACAACTTCGGCTTCACCGTATTGCCGCTGAATCCGACCTGATGCGATTTTTCCATCCAGCCTTCATCAACAATAGGACGTGTACAGCCTACAACACCTCCGAGGGCATCGGCGAGATCCGTAAGGATATCGAAGTCCTGGGCCTGCTTCAGTCCTCTGCCACCACAGACGATAACGTCGGCTTCGGCGATATTGAGACCACCGGCACTCTCCTTGTTCACAACTTTGAGCACAGAATCGACGATCTCTGGTTCTACCTTGACGACCTGACCAGTGCGGGAGGTATCACGAGGAAGCGACTTCATCACCTTGTAGCGCACTGTCGCCATCTGTGGCCGCGTGGTAGTGCGAATGTGTGCGAAGATGTTACCGCTGAACGCGGGACGGATCTGCACGAGGTTGCCTTCGTCGCCGATCTCGAGCGCTGTGCAATCCGCCGTCAGCCCTGTGCCAAGTGCGGCCGCTATCCGTGGGGCGAGCGACCTGCCAAGGTGCGTCGCACCAAAGAGCACGGTCTCTGGCTTGACATCGTTAATGATGCGAACAATGTTGTGCTTGTAGTTGAGCAGGTCGAAATCGGCGAGTTTCGGATGGTCACAGTAGTAGACTTTCTGCGCACCATAATAGAACAGCTCATTTACCTCATCGCCGAGGTTGTTACCCAGCACAACGGCCGACACCTCGATGCCAAGCTGACTGGCCAGCTCAGTCCCTTTCCCCAGAAGTTCATACGAAACAGGGTGAATCTTGCCCCCGCGCTGCTCCGCAAAGACCATCAGACCCTTGTAGTCTGCAATGTTCATTTTGCACCCCCGAGGACGCCGAGCCCGGCCAGGGCTTCCGCAACGCTGGCTGCAGCTTCAGCGGAACTGCCACGAAATACTTTGCCCTTCCGGCCCTCCTCGGAAGGAATGACGACCTTATTGAGCCGAGTCGGCGAGCCCTTGAGACCCAGGTTAGCGGGGTCGGCAACGTCGGCTATGTCCGCTGCGCCCCACTTCGCTATCTCGGCCTTCCGCGCCCGCATCTTGTCCTGGAAGCTTGGAAGCCGTGGCATATTAAGATCCTTCGTGACCGTAAGAAGCACAGGGAACGGTGCCTCAATAACGAGGCGGTCATCTTCCATCTCCGCCACCACGGTGATGCTCTTCTCGCCTGTGTCACGTATCTCAGATACGTATGCCACATGAGGTATATCCAGCCAGTCAGCAATTTCGGGGCCAACCTGTCCCGTATCGCCGTCGACGGTCTTCTCTCCACAGATGATGAGGTCGTACTTGCCTACTTTTCTGATAGCACATGCGAGGGTATAGGACGTTGCCCAAGTGTCCGCACCCGCGAACTCTCTGCCCGCCAGCAGTATCCCGCAATCTGCCCCCCTTGCGAGACTATCGCGGACAGTAGATTCAGCCTGCGGTGGACCCATGCTGATCGTTGTGACGGTACCACCGAGCTTTTCCTTGATTCGAATAGCTGCCTCGAGCGCATGAAGGTCAAACGGGTTTATCTCCCCCGGCGCCGAGCTCCGATCAATCCTTCCGGCCTCGGTGTCGAACTTCACACGCTCCATGTCTGGCACCTGCTTAATGGGGACAACTATGTCAGGCATTGAGGTTCCTCCACGAGAGTAATAGACAATGATCGGCCGCTGGTGATATGTTGAAATCACCTCCTTTCCGCGAAGCGGCCAAGGCCGCCTGCGAGACAAGCTGGCTACGCGCAACGTTGGTGTACACCAACCGCTCAATGCGCGTCCAGTGCACGCTGGATTTTGTAAGAAGGGCCATCGATGCTGCCTGAACCGCACATGCATGATACCACACATGCCCGCACAGTTGGTACGGGTCGAGCAGCGAAGGCAGCACGGTCCCAATGGACACCCACAAGGACACCAGCCCGGAGAAAACCTCCCAATGCTGTGCCTAAGGGGCAGGAGGCATCAATCTGCTAATCACGTCGGCCCGTGTTGATCACGAGCCACCAGAACACAAGCCCGATGAAGACCACAAGGAATATGACAACTGCAAGGCCAACGTCACCAAGACCCCAGAACCGCTCGGAAGCGGCCTCCCCCTGGAGTAGCAACACCCCACCCGGCAACCACGGTGTGAAGCTCATTTCTTCTCCGGTCTGCTCAGAATGTCATCGATGAGACCGTACTCCTTGGCCTGATACGGGTCAAGGTAGAAGTCCCTGTCAATATCATGCGATATCTTGTCGACCGTCTGACCGGTGTGGAGCGCGAGGATATCCCGTATCTTCTCCTGCATACGCATAATCTCCCGCGCTGCAATCTCAATATCGGCTGCCTGCCCCTGAGCGCCACCAATGGCCTGGTGCAGGTGTATGGTCGAGTTAGGCAATGCGTAGCGCTTGCCTTTTGCCCCGGCACACAGCAACACCGTGCCCATACTGGCCGCGAGGCCGACACATATCGTCGAGACGGAACAGCGAAGCAGCTGCATGGTATCGTATATCGCGAGGCCAGCACTAATGACACCACCCGGCGAGTGGATATAAAGACTGATGTCTCTATCCGGGTCTTCACGATCGAGGTAAAGCAACTGTGCGATGATCAGGTTCGCAACCTGGTCGTTGATAGGCGTACCGAGGAACACGATGCGCTCCCGCAAGAGAAGGGAGTAGATGTCGAAGACGCGCTCACCGCGTGCTCCGGTCTCGGTAACGGTCGGGATGACAATTTGCCCTCTGCTATCCATTGTTCTCTTCACCCTCCGGCTCGGTTGTCTCTTCAGGGACGGCGACCCCTGCCGTGGCCGACTGCTGGGCTGCAACACCAGTGACTATCTCGATAAGCCGGTCGATGGTCCGGTTGATCTGCAGCCGGCCAGCTATCGACCGCCTCATCTCCGGTGTATTGACGTATTCGCGCATGCGCTCAGGGTCCTGTGTTCCTGTGAGGAGTTCTTCAATCCTATTATCCACATCCTTATCCGTGATTTCAATTTGCTCCGCCTTCGCGAGTTCATCAAGGATAAGTCCGTTCACAATACGTCTACGCGCAAGCGGTCTGAGGTGCTCGCGTATCTCCTCCAGTGTCTTGTTCGTCATCTTCAGGTAGTCTTCAACGGTCTTGTACCCGTAGCGCCGCGCATCGTTGCTAAGCAGGTCATCTATCTCCTGCTCCTCGAGAACCGGGGGGAACTCTATCTGTGCCCGTTCCGCTACAGCATCAAGTGCCTTGTTCACTAGCCGGTTCCTGGCCTCTTCCTTGGCCTTGGTCTCAAGGTCTGTACCAAGGCGTTCCTTGAGGGCATCAGCGGTATCGAAGCCGAAGGTCTGCGCAATATCGTCACTCAGCTCCGGGACTTCTTTTACACGGACCTGCTTCACCGTCACAGTGCATGACGCTTCCTTACCGGCAAGGTCCTGTGCCTGGAAGTCCTCGGGAACCACCAGGGTGAACTCTCTGGTCTCGCCCGCAGACATGCCTACAAGGTTCTCCGCGAAACCGGGTAGGGGCATCTGCGACCCTTCGACAACTTGATACGTCACATCCTTGTGGTCCAAGAACGGCTTGCCATCCGCGACCGTGGCATGAACATCGATCGTCACAAGGTCGTCATACTCAACGGGGCGCTCGACCGGAGAGACCACCGCCTGACTCTCACGTATCCGGTCGATCGTCGCCTGAATCTGCTCGTCGCTGACAGTTGCCTCTTCAGGGGCGAGACGTATCGACTGGTAATCGCCCAGAGACACCGTCGGCACAAGCGGCACGATAGCTTTGAACGCCGGCGGTTGACGCTGTTCCAGCGACACGCGTGGCATCGCTATGGGGTGGATATCATGTTCCTGGAGCGCCTGTTCATACAGCTCAGGGAAGAGATCTTCTATCGCTTCGTCAACAATGGCGTCCTTGCCAAGGTAGTGTTCCAGGATATGCCGTGGCGCCTTGCCCTTTCTGAAGCCGGGGACTTCCGCCTTTCGGGCAAGCTTGTGGAAGGCCGCGTTTTTCGCCTTCTCGAATTCGGCGTCGTCGGTCTCTATATACAGTTCTATCTGGCGGCGTTCAATTTCCTTGGATGTGCTTTTCATTTATTGCTGCGTCCTGTCTATCCGCTGTCGCTTAATCGACAGATTGAGTTCATCCAGTTGTGCGGGATCTACCTCCGATGGACTGTCAAGCATGAGGTCAACTGCATTCTGGTTCTTGGGGAAGGCAATGACCTGCCGTATACTGCTCTCGCCGGCCAGCAGCATTGCATGGCGGTCTATACCCGTAGCAATGCCCGCATGAGGCGGTGCACCGTACTCAAGTGCCCTCAGGAAGAATCCGAACCTGGCCTCAACCTGTTGTCTCGTGTAGCCGAGAAGCCGGAATACCTTCTCCTGCAGTTCCCGTCTGTGAATTCGCACGCTCCCGCTGCCCAGTTCATTTCCGTTGCAAACGAGGTCATAATGCCGTCCTACAACTTTCTCAGGCGCGGTCTCAAGAAAGGCTATATCTTCCTCACGTGGCGCAGTAAAAGGATGGTGCATCGAGTCCCATCTCCCTGCTTCAGCATTCCACTCAAACAGCGGAAAGCCGGAGATGAAAGCGTAGCTGAATTCGCTGGGATCCGCCAAACGGAGGCGAGAGGCCATCTCACGCCTGAGCAAGTCGAGGACCTTGCACACGACAGGTTCAGCATCGGCAACTATGAGAATCAGGTCACCACTCTTGGCATTGAAACGGGCCAGCATATTGCGCATCAGGCCACCTTCCATGTGCCTGGTGAGGACCGACCTCACAGAGTCACAATCGGCGGCATTCTCCACCTGCACCGTTATCAAGCCTTTTGCACCTGCAGCAGTCGCACGCTCGATAAGCTCGTTAAGCCGTGTCTTGCTATACGCGGCGCATCCTGGCACACATATACCGCGGATGACGCCCCCGGTTGCAAGGGTCGACTGAAATATGCTGAAGTCAGCACCGGCGGCGATGTCGCCAATATCCTCAATGGTCATGCCGTAGCGAAGGTCAGGCTTGTCCGTGCCATACTTCGCCATGGACTCGGCGTAGCTCAACCGCGGGAACGGGTGTGGAAAGCGTGCATCAGGTCTCACCTGTGTCATAATCTCGACAGTCAACCGCTCCATCAGATCGAGTATGTCTTCTTCCGAAACAAAACTCATCTCGAGGTCGAGCTGGGTGAATTCCGGCTGCCTGTCCGCTCGAAGATCTTCATCCCTAAAGCACTTCGCAATCTGAAAATAGCGTTCTACACCGGCGACCATCAGTATCTGTTTGAGCTGCTGTGGCGATTGAGGCAGGGCATAGAACTTGCCGGGGTTGGCCCTGCTTGGTACCAGATAATCACGCGCACCTTCGGGTGTGCTCTTGATAAGAATCGGCGTTTCTATCTCAAGGAATTGCTCCCTATCCAGAAAGTCGCGGATCACTTTCACCATTCGATGGCGCAGTGCAAGGTTGGCCAGCATCCGTGGACGGCGAAGGTAGAGGTAGCGATAGGTAAGGAGAAGGGTTTCATCAACGTCTACGTCTTCATTGATATAGAACGGTGGCGTGGGGCAGTCGTTCAGGACCTCGAGCGTATGCACAACCACCTCAATGGCACCGGTACCAAGCTTCGGGTTCTCGGTCCCGGCTGGTCGTGCCACCACGTCGCCTTCGATACGGACCACCGTTTCGAGGCGAAGCGAGTGAATCACATCGACAGGCGTGACTGCACGCGCCGGGTCAAATACGACCTGCACCAAACCGGTGCTGTCACGCAGGTCACAGAAGACAACTCCACCGTGGTCTCTTCGCCGGTGTACCCAGCCAGCGAGCACAACGTGAGTGCCGACATGGGTCGGACGCAGGTCTCCACAACTATGTGATTTCAGCAAGGGACAGTTGCTCCTGGCGGTGTTTATTTTCTCGAGCCACACACCACACGCCAAGACGCGCGACACTTGTGTCAGCACACGCCACGTGGAAGTATGCAGATCCAGTCGGCCCGCTCACCGACCAACCTATTCCTCGTCTTCAAGCAGTATCTCGGCCGCGATGCGCGCAGCGGTCTCAGGAGGAATACGACACTTCTTCTTCCCTCCATCCTCGAGGAACTGCCTGCGCTCCTCCGGGTCCATCGTATCGTAATCCCGACCCATGATGAGCGGTCTAATGTCACCGCACATCGTACTGCCGAATTGGTCCTTGAATGCCTCGCAGTACCGCCAGACCTTGCGACGATACCTGAACATCTCCTCATTAGCTTCAGGTGTGCTCCACGCCGGGTCATACAGCTTATCACGCCCGTAGGCAAGACCCAGCGCCATGAGCCCGCCAAGGAGCGCGCCACATGTCTCCTTGCGGCTCATTATGCCGGGAAAGAACGTTGCCGCCTTGAGGAGAGTACCGCCTCCTTCGAAGCCGAACTCCTCCTGCAGCGCAGCAAGCGTGCCCTGCGCACAGTTGACCGATATCTCTTCATAGTCGCCGGCCTTCTTCGAGACACGCTCGATTCTCTCTTGCTTCGATTCGTCTGGACTCACCAGAGGGTACCTCCTTTTCATCCGACGGCGTCTGAAAGACGCAACGTTGACCCGAAGTCACTAGTCACGATATTGTACACTAAATCACTCCTGTTCAGAAGGTGGAGGCAGACATGCGGCCCACTGCACCACGGCACCAGGAACGTCTGTACCACGACTGGCTCCTGCCCGAAGAGACACGACAGGTACGAAAGGAAGCACGGGCGTTTGTGAACAAGCAGGTGTTGCCTGTTGCCGACGAGCTCAACACGACACCGGAAAGCATCTCCGCATTCCCGTGGACGCTATTCCACGCCATGGCGTCGCTGCACATGTACGGAATCCCGTTCCCTGCCAAGGAGGGGGGGCGGGGGCTGAAGTATCCCCTTTGTGCAGCGACAGTGGTGATGGAGGAGCTCGCCTATGCGAGCGACGGACTCGCAGCCATCTATGACGACCACTGCCTTTTGCCCGGCGTCGCGCTCATGCATGGCAGTGATGAGACCAGAAAGGGCTACCTGAGGCCACTCATCGACGGTTCGAAAGTGGCCTGCATGGCCATCACCGAGCCCGACGCGGGTAGCGACCTGAGCCCTTCGACCATCACGACACGCGCGAGGTGTGACGGTGATTTCTACATCCTCAATGGTCAGAAGCGGTTCATCACGAACGCACCGGTCGGCGATTTCGCGACCACCCTCTGCACAGTCGACAGCCGCCTGTGCATGCTCGTTGTAGACCTACATGCGCCGGGAGTCATAGTTGGCCAACCAGACCTGAAGACGGGGAACCACATCCAGCTCACGGCGGACGTGTGGTTCAACGAGGTGCACGTACCTGCTGACAACCTGCTTGGCAGAGAGGGAGAGGGGCTCCGCATCGCACTGGCAGCGCTCACATGGGGGCGCATCGTCATCGGCGCGTCCGGCGTGGGTATGGCGCAGGCCGCTTTTGACGAATGCACCCAGTACATGGAAGGCCGATCGATGTTCGGCAGAAGGCTGGCGGACATGCAGTACTGGCAGTTCCGCCTTGCCGAACGGGCAACACAGATAGGAATCGCGCGCGACCTGTGCTATAAGGCGGCTCTAAGATACGACATGGGAGAACGCTCGCCCGAGCCTGAGATGGCGATGGCAAAGTACTACGGTACCCAGGTCGGCGGCGAGATGGCACGCGATGCTGTCCAACTCTTCGGTGGCCTAGGGTTCATCACGCGCCTGGGCGCGGACGGAAGCGCATACAGGGTCGAACAGATACACAGAGACTGCAAAGTTGCGGAGATCTACGAAGGCGCAAATGAGATTCAGAAGCGCGTCATCGCGCGGCAGATATTCGGACGGATTGTCCGGTAACAGCGCACTTCACTGCCGCACGTAGTGAAGGGAGACATCATGCACAACATGACCGAACGAACCCAGGACCGTCTGTACCACGGGCTGGGACTTCCGCCTGAGTCAGATGAAATCCGGGCCCAAGTACGCGAATTTGTGGCCAGCGAAGTAGCTCCGGCGGTGACCGGGATGGAGGAGCACAGCGAAGCTCTCGAGAACTTCCCGAGAGAGCTCTTCGAGCGCATGGCAGGGCTGGGGCTGTTTCGCATCCCGTTTCCAGCGGAGGATGGCGGCAAAGGCCTGCGCGCTCCGATGCTCGCCACGTCAATTGTGATGGAAGAGCTTGCATACGAGAGCAACAGCCTCGCCGTCATCTACGATTGCCAGTGTGTGCTGGCAGGGCGTGTGCTGCAGTATGCCTCTTCCGAGTTGAAATCAGCGTATCTGCCGTCGATCATGTCCGGCGAGCGAATCGCCTGCGTGGCCATCACAGAACCGGAGGCAGGCAGCGACGTCAGCCCAAAAAGCATCAGGACTGTCGCTCATCCTGTCAAAGGAGGGTGGAGACTGTCGGGCCAGAAGCGGTTCATCATCAACGCGCCGCTGGCTGACTTCGCGTGTGTTCTCTGCACCATCGAGGGCGCGTTGAGCATGGTCGTGGTCGACCTACATTCCGAGGGTGTCTTCGTGCCAGCACCCGACCGCAAGATGGGCATGCGCGCCTGTCTCACATCAGACATCCTCCTCGACGAGGTCTTCGTACCACGCGAAAACCTCGTGTGGCAAGAGGGCAAGGGCTTGAGAATCGCGCTAGGTGCTCTGACACGCGGCCGCATCGCCGTCGGAGCGTCGGGCGTCGGCATGGCACAGGCCGCATTCGATGAGTCGGTGCAGCACATGAAGGAGCGGGCGATGTTCGGCCGATCACTCGCAGAGATGCAGTACTGGCAGTTCCGCCTGGCCGAGAGGGCAACGCAGATAACGATGGCAAGGGACCTGTGCTACAAGGCCGCGCTGCGTCATGACGCAGGCGAGGAGTTCCCTGAGCCGGAGACAGCAATGGCGAAAGCGTACGGGACACAGGTGGCTGGGGACATGGCGCGGGATGCTGTCCAGATTTTCGGTGGCTACGGCTGTATGTCGCGGCTGGGCGCCGATGGCTCAGTGTTCAAAGTGGAGAGAATATACAGGGACGCCAAGAGCCCGGAGATATACGAGGACACCAACGAGATACAAAAATGGATGGTTGCGAGGCAGATATTCGGTCGCTAGCAACACCGTGTTGTGTCACCTGGATGCTCCAGACGGCGATGCATTCCAGCAACCGTGTCGAGGTAGCTTTGCAGTATAACGGCTGCTGCGTGCGCATCAAGCCGCGTAAGTCGTGACTCATGGCCGTGTCCCTTCTGCCCACCCCCATACAGTGCACGTCGTGCGCTCCATGTTGAGAGACGCTCGTCCCAGAACATGACAGGGAGACGGCCAGCGTCGGCAACAGAGTCAGCCGGTGTGACCCAGTCTGGAAGACCTCCACGCACGATATCAAGGCCGCAAGGTACCACCAGCCGACTGCCGAGGTGTGTCGCAATCCTCACCGCCACCCTGATGGCAGCGCGCGACTGGGCAGAGAGTGTGTTATCCATCGACAGAGGGATCCCAACAAGGACAGCCTCAACAAGGTGTTCCCCCATCAGTGAGTCGATCTGTGCAGGCGAGGGTCCTTCAGGGCCGTGTTCGAGCACCGTCAGAGGGACGGCAAACGTCTCCTCGGCACTGCTCAGCGCTGCGCCAGTACGTTTGTCACCGGGGTCCAGACAGAGCCAGCGCATGCCTATGTACCAAGCAACTCTTCAACAACCCTCACCGCTTCAGCAAGGGCATCGTCGAGCTTGCTCACATCCCTGCCCCCAGCCTGAGCCATCGTTGGCTTGCCACCCCCACCACCACCGGCAACTCGGGCAGCACGTCGTGCAATCGTGCCGGCATGCACACCACGCGAGGCGAGTGCCTGCGACACCATGACCAGGAAGGTCGGCTTGCCGCCTTCGGCCGAGCCGAACACTACGACAGACTCGCCGAGGCGGTTGCGCAAGGCATCTCCCATCTCTCTCAAGCTTGCGACGGAGAGGCCATCAACGCGGGCCGCAACCACAGGAACTCCTTTGACATCACGCGCGGACTGCACCAGGGCTTGTACTCGCAACGATGAAAGCTGTCGCTCGAGAGACGACACTCTGCGGCGTGTCAGCTCAAGCTCTTGCAGCATACCCTGGAGTCGCTCGAGAACCTCCGGTGTGGTTGTCTGCAACTGCTGTGCAATCGCCTCAAGCGTCTGCCCACGCTCGCGTGCCATGCGTTCAGCACCCCGGCCAGTCACGGCTTCGATTCGTCGCAGGCCGGTGCCAACGCTGCTCTCGCTCACAATCAGAAACAGCCCTATCTGGCCAGTCTTGGTGACATGAGTACCACCACAGAGTTCGATACTCACCGGTGGTTCGCCAACGGAAATCACGCGCACCTCTTCTCCGTACTTCTCATCGAACAGAGCGATTGCACCCTGTTCGACCGCCTCTGAGTACGACGTTACGCGCGACACCACAGGCAGATCGGCCCGGATCTTCTCATTGACCCATTCCTCGACCTGCACAAGCTTCTCAGGGCCGATAGAGCCCATCCATGAGAAATCGAAACGCAGTTTGCCTGGTTCCACGAGCGAGCCACGCTGGGCAACACGAGAGCCCAATATCGAGCGGAGGGCAGCCTGAAGCAAATGCGTGGCCGTATGATTCCGCGCGATGTCGAGTCGATGCCCCTCGTCAACCTGTGCCACCACATGGTCGCCTATCGATAGACGCCCACAGCCCACATGGCCCCTCTGCACGATTATGTTGGCTGGCGTACGGGCAGTACCATATACATTCACCTCGACATGTTCTGCCGAGATACGGCCGACATCGCCGACCTGTCCACCCATCTCGCCATAGAACGGGGAGCGGTCGAGGACAATTTCCACGTCCATGCCCGCTTCGGCTGAGGTTATGTCCTCTCCATTGCGTCGCAGCAGGGTGACCGTGCTCTCCGTCCTCAGCTCCTCGTACCCAACGAACTCTGTCGCCTCCATCCCACCGAAACTACCTGCTGGCTCTTGCCCGTGGAAGGTGTGGGCAGCGCGGGCACGTTCGCGCTGTTCCCCAAGTGCTGCCTCGAATCCCTCCACATCGATGCCAAGCCCGCTCTCGGCGGCCACTTCGGCGGTCAGCTCGCGCGGGAAACCATACGTGTCGTACAACCGGAAGACATCAGCACCAGCCAGCGTGTCGCGTCCCTGAGCAATCGCACTTTCCACAAGGTCATTGACGATACCCATGCCGGTCTCAAGGGTTGACATGAACCGTTGCTCTTCAGCATTGATGACCTCCATGACAAGGTCATGATGCTCCACAATCTCGGGGTACGCATGTCCCATCGTACGAATAACCTCTTCGGCCACCTCTGCCAGGAACGGCCTAGTAAGTCCAATGCGCCGACCGAACAACGAGGCTCGCCTGAGAATGCGGCGGAGAACATATCCCCGCCCCTCGTTAGTGGGAAGGACACCGTCAGCCACCAGGAATGTCATTCCCCGGCCATGCTCGGCGACGATACGCATGGCGCGGTCAGTCTCGGGTGACTGCCCGTAAGCGCGTCCCGTCATCGATGAGATGAGGCGTATGTACCCCTCGAACAGATCAGTCTCATATACGGAGTCCTTGTCCTGGACAGCAGCAGTTACCCGCTCCAGACCCATGCCCGTGTCAATGTTTGGCTTGGGAAGCGGTGTACGAGAGCCGTCGGGCCTCTGGTCGAACTGTGTAAAAACAAGGTTCCAAATTTCGACAAACCGGCCGCAGTCACAGTTCGGCCCACAGGTAGCCCTGCCGCAGCCTTTATCAGCACCACGGTCATAGTGAAGCTCGCTGCATGGTCCACACGGACCTGAATTCCCAGCCGGACCCCAGAAGTTGTCCTCATCGCCGAAGCGGAGGATCTTCGATGCGGGAACACCAGTGTGCTCCCACAGGGCAAAAGCCTCATCATCGTCGACATACACCGTTGCCCATATGCGCTCGGGGGCGAGCTTGAGGTATTCAGTCACGAACTCCCAGGCCCAGGCGATGGCCTCTTTCTTGAAGTAGTCGCCAACGCTGAAGTTGCCCAGCATCTCAAAGAAGGTCAGATGCGTACTATCGCCGACGGATTCAACGTCAGTCGTCCTGAAGCATTTCTGGCAGGAGACAAGCCGGGGATTGGGCGGCTTCTGCTGGCCGAGGAAGAACGGTTTGATCTGAACCATGCCTGCTGTAGTCAGCAGCAGCGTAGGGTCACCGTGGGGCACCAGAGACGAGCTCGGTAGGACCGTGTGGCCCTGCTTGACGAAGTAATCGAGATAGAGTTGCCGGACTTCGTTGCTGGTCATGAGTGCACTGCCCCTGTATGAAGACATGTAGACGGAATCTTACCACACCATCGTACGTGGACGTTGAAGCGGTCACGAGTCACAGGTCAACGGCGGGGGATTCACGCGGTCAGTCCGTCCCACCGCCAGGAGGTCATTGATAAGCAGGTCGAGGGCCACTCTCTCATCAAGTGTCCCTGTCTTGATGGCACGATCCGCCGCAAGCACGCAGGCAAACGCAGCACGTACTGACGCGTGCGTCATCCCACGCGACTGGCGAAGGGCTCTCGTGCGGGCGAAATGCTGCAACCGTGCGAACTCGCTGTCACGCAGCGTGGCCTCTCCTTTCGAGCCGGTCACTTCCAGCGCCTGTGCCAGGATACGAAGCTGACGCTCAACCATCGTGAGGACATAGCCCGCGGACAGCCCTGACTGCCACATGTCCGCAAGCAGGCGCTGGGCATCCTTGACACGGCCCTCCACAATAGCGTCGACAAGCCAGAAGATGTTGGACGTGGTCATTCCGGCGGTGAGCTCCGCTACGGACTGTCTGGTTATCATCCGTCCTTGGCAGTACACCGAGAGCTTGTCCAGTTCGCTTGCGAGGTACCACAGGTCGCCCTGAGACTGCGATGCGAGTTGCCGTACGGCACCGTCATCGATGCGCGCGCCTGCTTTCCTTGCACGCTCGACAATCCAGGTGTGCAGATCCTCGTCACCAGGCAGCGGAAAAACACGCACATTGTCCTTCGACCTCAGCGCGGCCAGCAGCTCGTTCGTTGCACCGAGAGCGCCATCCAGCAGTATCAGATCGGCGGTCGCCACAGCCGCCTGAACCCTCAAGGCGAAATCGCTCCATTCCGTGTTCTCCAGTGTTCTGCGCCTTCTTGTCTTGCTCCTGCCACCGGACCTCTTAGGCGGTTCGAAGCGGGCCAAGAGTCCCTCCACAATCACAACGGGCTTCGCCCCGAAGAGCGAGACCTGACCGCACGCATCCAGTATGTCCGTGGGAGTAGCCGTCTTTCCCTCTATGCGTATCACGCCATCGCCGATGGAATCGCGGGGGAGCAGCGAGGCCACAAGCTCACGCACGTATTCGTGAGAGGAGAACGTGTCAGGACCAAAGACGATGTGAAGCACGTCGTGATTCTATCACGGATGTGTCAGGGCACTGGCCCTGTGCCTGTTCGTGTGGTGTACAATTCACCCGGTGAAAGCAGCTATCATAGGGCTACGCCACAGCGGTAAGACGACCCTGTTCAATGCCATCACCGGCGGCGCCGCAGAGGTTGGTTCTTATTCCTCCGCATTGAAGCCGAACATCGGCGTACGCAAGGTAGACGATCCCCGCCTGGCCATACTCGCCCGCCTCACCAACTCGGCCCGCATCGTACCCGCCGAAGTCCAGCTAACAGACATTGCATACGTCCCCCACGGGCAGCGCGACTCGGGTGGCATGCCTGCCGAGGTGCTCGGCTACCTGACAACCGCAGAGGCGTTGCTACAGGTCGTGAGGGTCTTCGAGGACCCGTCGGTTCCCCATCCGCTCGAGACGGTCGACCCCGTCCGCGATGTGGCGAATCTTGACATGGAGCTTACGTTCTCCGATCTCGGCATACTCGAACGCCGAGTGCTTCGCCTGAAGGAGAAGCTGAAGGCGGCAAAATCGACGGAGCGGCCGACCCTTCAGCATGAACTGGACTTACTGGAGCGCATCAAGAAAGACCTGGAGAACGATATCCCGCTGCGCCGCCAGCAGCTGACTGTAGACGAGCGGAAAGCACTCCTCGGTTACCAGTTCCTCACGGCCAAACCGATGCTGCTCGTGGCCAATCTCGGCGAGGACCAGTTGTCACACGCCGACGAGATAGAGTCGGAACTGTCCACAGCCTATCCCGACTTCAAGGTGCTCTCGGTTTGCGCCCGCCTGGAAATGGAGCTGCGGGAGCTGTCCGACGAAGAGGCCAGCGAGTACCGCGAAGCCGTGGGTGCCTCCCCGGACAGCATCAACCGCATCGTCTCTGCGTGCATGGATGTACTCGGACTCATCACGTTTCTCACAACGGGGCCAGACGAAACGCGCGCCTGGTCTATCGAGAAAGGCACCGTGGCACCAAAGGCTGCGGGCAAGGTCCATTCCGATATCGAAAAGGGATTCATACGGGCAGAGGTTATTCCGTACGAAGACTTCGTGGCCGCCGGCAGTGAACACGAGGCCAAGAGGCGCGGCACCTTCCGTCTCGAAGGCAAGGACTACGTTGTTCAGGACGGCGACGTCATCAACTTCCTGTTCAACGTCTGAGAGCAGTTCGCGGCAACTACCGTGGCTCAGGCAGACGCGCGTCTTCCAGGACCGTGTCCGCCGGGATACATACACCCTGGCCGAGAACACAGCGGGTCACACTGCAGTCGGCACCGATTACAACGCCATCGGCAATCACGCTCTGCCGTACGATGGCACCTTTCCCAATGGTGCATCCTTCCCAGAGGACAGACTTCACCACCTCGGCGCCGGTCAACACCTCGGTACCGGGTCCGATGACGACCGGAGAAACGAGACGGGCAGTCGGGGCAACCTGCGTACCTGCACCGATGACAGCGCCGCCACCGGCTTGTGCCCGTCCAACCACCCCCTCAGCCATCGCAAGGTTCAACTTCAGGTAGTTGTCCGGTATGCCGATATCTATCCAGTACGAGTCGAAGGCGTGCCCATACACACCCGCTCCCGACCGGATGAGCGCCGGAAAGACGTCGGTCTCAAACATGGTGTAGCCGGGGCCCACGAGCTCGAGCATTTCAGGTTGCAACACGTAGATGCCTGCATTGATGGTATTGGCAGAGGTGGTCCCGAATGTTGGCTTCTCGAGAAATCGCCGCACGCGGCCGCCCCCGTCCGTCTCGACGACGCCGTATTGCGAAGGGTCATCCACAGGCGTCAGTGCCAAGGTCGCCACAGCATTGTTACGACGGTGCAGCGCCACGAGCCTGTCGATCGGAATGGAAGTGTAGATATCTCCGTTGTAAACAAGAAACGTATCCTTCAACAGCCGCTCAACTGGCCTGACAGCGCCGGCCGTCCCCAGCGGTTCATCCTCGACCGAGTAGTACACGGCCATGCCGAGGCTTTCACCGTCCCCCAGTTCACGCTGCACTTCCTCAGCCGCATGCCCGAGTGCAAATACGACAGAAGCAATCCCGTAGGACTTGAAGTAGTCAATGACGTGCTCAAGGAAAGGTCTGTTTACCACGGGAACGAGACCTTTAGGCCGGCTATCCGAGAGCGGGCGCAGCCGCGTGGCTCTGCCTCCGGCTAGAACAACCACGGTGAGACCAGCAGCCTCACCCATGACAACCTCCGTGGTATACGATACATGAGATAATACCGTACTTACCAAGCGAACTGAAGGGAGAGATACATGCAGACTGTCAGAGTCATCCCCTGTCTCGATGTCAAGGACGGACATGTTGTGAAAGGTGTGAAGTTCGAGAACATCCGCGATGCGCGCGACATTGTCGAGGCCGCCCGAGCATACGAGGCGGACGGCGCCGACGAAATCGTCATCCTCGACATAGCCGCAACCGTCGAAAACCGCGGGACCCGCCTGGAATGGGTGAAGAGGCTTGCAGAGTCCATCAGCATCCCCTTCGCGGTTGGTGGCGGTATCCGCACCGTCGACGACATGAGAGTCATCTACGACCTGGGTGCTGCCAAGATCTCCATCAACACTGCGGCGGTGAGGACACCTGATCTCATCAACAAGGCGGCACGGATGTTCGGCAGTGAGAGACTTATCGTAGCTATCGATGGAAAGAAAAACCCTGCGGGCTCGGCAGCACCGCGTCTCGAAGTGGTCGTGAGAGGCGGATACGAACCGACCGGGCTCGACATCGTTGACTGGGCCCGGGAGGTCGAGCGGCGCGGTGCCGGCGAGATCCTGCTCACAAGCAAGGACGCAGACGGCACCAAGGACGGCTATGACATCGAGATGACCAGGGCAGTCGCCGAAGCAGTCAGCATTCCAGTGACGGCATCAGGCGGTGCCGGCTCGCTCGAGCACCTGTACCAGGCGGTGGCAGAGGGAAAGGCCTCCGCGGTCCTCGCCGCATCCATCTTTCATTTCCGGGAGATATCAGTGCGTGAAGCGAAACAGTACCTCGCGTCACACGGCGTGCCTGTGAGGTTGTAGCCGCCTCTGAGGGATGGAGACTGAGGGAACGGACGAGATTCAGCACCGGTCCGGGCTTCTACTGTTGACCCTGACGAGGCGGAGAAAGCTCCCCTACCGCCCTGGCCACGTTCTTCAGCGCGGCTTCGCAGTCAGCCTTCGAAATGGCGAGCGAGAACCTAGCGTGCGTGTCCATGCCGAACGGCTCTCCCTCCACCACGGCGACATGCGCCCTGCGCAGCAGGAAGTTCCGCAGGTCGGTCGAGTTGCTGATAGTGTACGACTGCCCGTCAAACTCGTATGAGTTGCCATAGAGGCCGGACACATCGGGGAAGCAGTAGAACGCCCCTTCCGGCCTGGGACATATCACACCTTCCAGCGTATTGAGTCCATCGACAAACAGGTCGCGGTTCTCCTGATAGCGGCGTACCATCTCAGCAGTCGCTTCCGCCGCCTGCGCGCTCTGGTACGCGACCTGGACCGCATGCTGGATGGGGCGGGAGGCATTGCTAGTGTGGCCAAGGATGGCACTCACAGCCTTGGTCAGGCAGGCCGGGCCCGCGATGAAGCCAAGTCGCCATCCAGGCATACCAAACCGCTTGGATGGCCCGTCGATAAGAACCGTGTACTCGTATGGCTCGGCCACCGAGAAAACGCTGGGCGCAGCTTTTCCATCGAAGGCGAACTGGCGATATACCTCATCAGCTATGAGCCACGCATCGGCTTCACGGGCGATGCGGACGATGGCGCTCAACTCTTCGACGCTGTAGACAGCACCGGTTGGATTACTGGGCGAACTGTAGATAATGGCCTTGGGCCTGCTCTCGCGAACCAACGCGGCGAGATGGTCAATGTCCGGATGCAGGTCGGCAGTGGACCTCGCAAACATCGGCACTCCGCCGTTTATCCTCACGTTCTCCGGATAGGTGACCCAGTACGGAGAAAGCACGACAACACGGTCGCCCAGGTCGAGTATCGCCCGCATGACCGTATCGATTGCCCCTTTTGCGCCTACGGTGAGTATTATCTGCTCCGGCGTGAACGAGGCGCACGTCTCGGCATTCACACACTCGGCGATGACCGCGCGCAACCCGGTCTCGCCCGGTACCGGCCCATACTTGTGCAGCTTTCCACCCTCAGCAAGCGCCTGGAGCACATCCGGCGTCGGTCCTATATCCGGCTGACCTGCAGTCATGTCGATGATTCGTACGCCATACGCAGCTTCCAGGCGGGCTATCTCAGTCTTAAGTGAAAGAGTCGCTGATGGTCTGACTTGTGCAGCTGCACCACTCAGTTCGGTTGCCATCGCAAAGATACCTCCAGAGGCACATGTTCCCTGAAACGAATCGGGCTGTCAACATCGAAGTGATTCGGACCCTGTCATGCCGACAGACGCGCGTACAGCAGAGGAATGAGCGTAAGTGCGCCTAATGACGAGACCATCATTGCGACCCACATGACAGTAGCTATCTCCGTGTGAATATGCAGCGGGGAAAGAAACATCACGGACATGCCGATGGAGAGGCCGAAAGCACTCGCCATCACGGGCCGTGAGACAGTGGAGAGTGCCGACCCTATCGCTTCACCGATGTCTTTACCCTGCGACTGGAAGTACTGGATGGCCGAGATAAGGTGGATGGCATAGTCTACCCCCACACCAACCGTTACCGCCGAGAGTGTGGCTGTCACCATGTTGAGGTGGAAGCCGGTGAGTGCCAGTGTACCCATTATGGCAACAATGGTAATGACGATGGGGACAAGCCCGACAACCGCGGCCCTGAGCCGACGGAAGAAAAGGAGCAGCATGAGAAACACGAGAACGAGCGCCACTGCCAGGCTCTTCACCTGGCTCTCCACGGTGAGCCGGTTCAGTTCGTCGTACAACACGGGACTGCCGTTGAGTACACTGAGTTCAGGGTGTCCAGCAGTGAACTGGCGCAGCAGCGCCACATCATCGCTCGTCAGGTTACTTGTTCGAGCAACCAGTCGCAGGCCGTCGGGGGAGTGCCACGACCCGATATCATCGTCGAGCCGCTCCAGAATGAGTGTCACTACATTGGGACTCTCAGGGTAGTCCGGGTCGCCGCTCATGCCCGTGTACGCCGATTGCACGGTATCAAACGCAGACCGTACGCTGAGTATGCCAGGCACACGCTCCAGGTCCCGCTCCATGTCGAGCACATCCTCCGCGTACTGGTAGTCACGCAGCGTATTAAGTCCGCGTGGTGCCGGTATCTCCCCGATAAGGACCAGGGCGCCGCCGAACTCGTCCTCGACCGTGTCGAATGTACGCCGTATGTCCGAGTCCTGCTTGAAATACAGGAGAGGGTCAGACACGACCTTGAGATTGGGCAGGTTGAACGCAGCAATGCCGAGGACGAGAACCGCCGCGAAGATTATCCGGCCCCTGCGGCGCCGAGCGGCTGCCAGAACATCGAGGGCCTCGTTCTGCGGCGGCACGGCGCGGTGCGGCAAGTCGATATGTGTGAGCACCGCAGGAAGAAAAAATACCGACAGCAGGCATGCGTAACCGACGCCAAGCGGCACATAGATACCCATCTGGTGAATCGGTACCAGGTCGGACCACATGAGCGACGCAAATCCGGCCATCGTCGTGAGCGATGTGAGGATAACGGGTTTCAACACCATCCTCATGGTCTCGGTCATAAGGGTCCGCCGATCGGCGTAGAGTGACAGCTTCTCGAGCAGGTGCGTGGTGTAATGCAGACCATCAGCTGAGCCCATGACGATAACGAACACGGGGCAGATGACAGTGACCATATTGACCTCATGGCCCTGCCAGAAGATCGTCCCCAGCGTCCACAGTGCTCCGATCCCTGCCGGCAATAGAGAGAGCAGGGCGAGGCGCATGTTCCGAAGCATGAGATAGAAGACGAGCAGTACAAGCACAATTGCGGCTGGAGGCAGCAGCAACAGAATCCGCACAATGTACGAGTAGAGCGTGTCACCGATCACCGAGTCGCCCGCGAGTGACAGGGTCACATTGTGATAGCGCTGGTTAACCTGTTTCAGCCTATCAACGACCGTCTCTCCGTCAGCGTCATACGTAAGTGTGATGGAGACCATGCCCGTGGTCTCATCCTGCGAGAGCAACTCTGCAGCCGGCCGGTAGGTCGCACGAATGTAGTCCCGCAATTCCTCCAAGTGGAATGTAATGAACCGTTCATCGACTTCGAGTTTGTGAGTGCCTGCAAGGATTTCGGACGGCAGAAAGCTCTGAACCTCATTGACTCCGTCAATCATGTCGTACGCCGACTGGAGCTCGAACACTGTGAGGAGGTTCTCCTCCGTCAGAAGCGAGTCGTCGTCCTCGATGAGCACAACAATCGACTCAGAAATGCCATACTTCTCCGTCAGTGCAAGGTACTCACGGTACACCGGGTTATCTGTGCCGAAAAAGCTGGTGATATCAGTCTCAATGCCTATCCGGGTGAAGGAAAGTAGTGCAAGCAGGTTCATCACAGCGACAAACGCGAGGATGAACCTGCTTCGTCTGAAGATGAACTCCGAGAGCTTCTCCATGCCTTCGTGCCCCGGACCAGCTGTTCTAACCAACCCTTCCGGTCTCACGCCCTCTAATCTAATAAAAAGAGGCGCACTACCTCGCGCACCCCGTGTGCCACCTGCCAATCGGTGTGAAATGCCTTCCACCGAGAGACTTCTGCCACAACATGTACGTTATGAGTATACTCCAATAACAGCAGACGACGATGAGCAGCAATTGAAGAGGGCACATATCACCAGCCCTCTAGCTCCTCTGCAGCAAAGTGCCCAGCAGTCTGTTCGCCTTGAGGAAAAGGTGGTCCAGAAGATGTGTCCGGCGTGCCCAGAAAAACGCCCTGCCCGTGCTGCGGTAAGTCGCAGCCCAGGCCTGTCGACCTCCACGGCTTCAGGGGAAAAGCTCTCGCGATGCATTCAAGCACCTCGTTGACAGGCGCCTGAGCCGTATAGCCCGGCTTGTGGAGCCCCCGGCATGACAGTAGTAGGGGAAGAGCCAAGCCATCGCTCACTCGTTGACGGTGTTGAACATGTCCCATTGTCCCTGAAACAGAGATGGACAGCGCCAATACGGATGCCAGCGGCGCATGTGATGCCAACGCTCACTTCATCGAGGCCACACCCACCCAAGACCTGCATGGCAGCGTCCATGGTCGCATCGGGATGTGAGCCACGGGTCACTCGCTGTTCCTCTGCGCTGGAGCCGACAGGTAACATCCCGTGACTGGCTGGCCCGTCATAATCCCACACCAACCAGTGACCATCAACATGGTGAAGCAGGTGAAACTGCACCATCAAGCAGTCAGCTCTGCCAGTTCACCAAGAGTTTTCATACCGGTGCCTGTGAGCGGAATAAGCACTGCGCTTCCTCGCGGAACCCTGCCCTGCCGGACAGCCTGGAAAAGGCCAGCCAGCGGGACTGCACTGGTGGGTTCAACGATGTATCCCCAATTCACGAGGCGATGCAGCGCTGTGCGAATTTCGGTGTCGTCCACGCTGATGCCGAATCCACCGGAGGAGCGCACCGCCTCTACGATTTCTTTCATGCGCGGGGGCTCGGCGATGGCAATACCATCGGCGAGCTTTGACGTCCCGGCACCGGCCTGTTCTGCGCCGAGGTCGCCCGCAACGGGAGAGTAGCCCTGAGCCTGGACAGCAACCAGGCGCGGCATCCGAGGGAGCAAGCCAACCGACGAAGTTTCCTCGAACCCCTTGTAGAGTCCGAGCAGAGCGGTACCGGCTCCGACAGGGCAGAACGCGAAGTCAATTCGCGGCATCTGCTCGACCGCCTCATAGCCCATCGTTTTCGTGCCCTCAAGGAAATACGGGTTGTACCAGTGACCGACGTATGCAGCCAAACCTCCGCTGGCGGCAAGGGCGGCGTGGTGCACGGCCATGCGGTCGCCCTCGACCTCGTTCACGGTCGCGCCGAGCATTCGCAGCAGCCCCTTCTTGCCAACAGGTGTACTGGCAGGAAGAAAGACGTGCACGTGTATCCCCATCCGCAGACCCATCCGGGTTATCGACACCCCGGCGTTGCCGGAGGAATCGACGATAACCGACTTGAAACCCAGCTCGACACAGCGAGCAGCGGCCACATATGCGCCGCGGTCCTTGAACGACCCACCAGGGTTGAGGTATTCAAGCTTGAAGCCCACCCACACGCCATCAACATCCTCCCAGAGAACCGGCGTTTCGCCTGCGGCTGTCTCAGGCGCTGTGTGCAATGGCAGCACGGGTGCAAAACGGGCAAGACTGCCATGTGCCATTCGCGTCGCGCGCACGCGGCCCGCGTCGATCTCTACGTTCAGGCCGAGCGTGCCGCCGCACTCGTGTCTCCAGACCCACGGTTCGGCAGCGACAAGCTGGCCACACCGTCGACATGTGAGACTAAACGAAGGTGGTGCCGGCATCTTCTGGCCGATCATGACGCTACCGCATAGTACCATTGGGACCCCCCTCCTGTGTAGGGCAGGAATTGCCTCACAGTTCGGATTACCGAAAGGGGTAGCGTTGCGTCAGAAAAGGCGTTACCGAAAGGGGCCTGAGTGGAGCGAGCGTGACGGAGTACGTGGAAGCAATACGGGAGCGATACAGGGAGGCCGGCAGGCCAGGGAA
>CAZODZ010000012.1:0-28284 GCA_964578745.1 uncultured Dehalococcoidales bacterium
CGCCACCCAGCGTTGTAGCCCGTGCGCTGCTGCAAGACACAGCCTTGCCTCGACCACAGCCCTCGCTGAGACCGGTTCGACACACCTGTGTATGGATGACAATGGCGACTCCCACGATCATACGTGATGGCCAGACACAGCCTCGATGTTGCTGTGCAAACGCAGACCTCTTTCCGCTGTGACATCAATCCTCCGTGTGACATATACATCGCTCACACTTCCGTTCAGGCAACGGAAGCCACGCTTGCCAGTGCAAGCTGGTTCAAACGAATCGCCCAGACACTGTCAGCGTCTGACCCATCTCCCCCTGAGGCAGTTTCCATACCACAACACGGCCTCCCCTGGCGCAAACCATCAGCACGTCACGCTTGTCAATCAGGCCACCCTCCAGGCGTCCTGTAGCGGGGTCAAAGACCATGTAGCCCATCAGGAATGGACACTCAAGATGAAAACAGGACCACGACCATGCATGTTCGTCACGCCACCGCCATCACTGTCGGCCGTACCATGTGTCAGAAACCAATCTGGGATTCAGAGAAAGGTCCGAAACGGAAACAGTGGCATAACAAGTCAGTAAAAAGATACCTACACTTGATTCGCGGGAACGACCAGATTACTGTTCGTTGTCGTCTTGTTCACCAGACAACAGGCTAGGCAGTCTCTGGCCAGGTAGCCCATCGCTCAGCTGTTGGTGATTACCTGCTCGGCAGCGCTGGAGAAGCGCTCCCACTCGGCAACTTTCAGCTTGAGCATGCGGCGCCCCTTGTCGGTCAGGTAGTAACACCGCCGCCGCTGGCTGGAGGCAACTCTCTGCCAGTCACTCAATACGAGCCCCTCCTCTTCAAGACGCCTCAAGGCAGAATAGACCGTGCTGGCAGTAAGGCTGAAATATCCACAGCTGCGCCGTTCCAGCTCTTTGGCAATACGATAGCCGTGACTGGGCAATTCAGAGATGATGTACAGCAGGAGCGGTTCGATCAGGCCGCGAAGAAGCTGATTGAGGTACTGCCCAACGCGGGAATCATCCATGGTGCCATTATACCACCGCTTTTCGTTCAGTAAAGCAGCTGTCGCTGCGTGCATCGAACAGCCGATGCTATAATTAGAAAGCATGAACACGCGAGCAGCGAAGACCATCACCGCCGCCCTCATTGTGTTTGCGCTTGTCACAGGCATCGGGTGTGTAGCCCCACTCCCCTCATCTCCATCGAACTCAGCCACGTCGGGCCCTGCTACCAACCCTCAGAGCGAGCACATTGACCCCTCGTGGCAATTTCCTTCTGTACCGAGTGCTCAGCCAGAGACACTACCCTCGATTGCAGCAGTTGTGAGTGAAGTGCGGCCGGCCGTTGTATCCGTTATCACCGAGCTCACCGGCTACGACCTCTTCAACCAGGCCTATACGCAGGAAGCTGCCGGCTCCGGCTTTGTTATCGATCCGAAGGGGTTTATTGTCACCAACAACCATGTAGTGGAGGGCGCGACCCAGATCCAGGTGGAATTCGCCGATGGCACCACGTATCCTGCTAGCATCGTAGGAACGGATGCCTTGACCGACCTCGCCGTAATCAAGGTAGACAGCGATGACCTCCCTTATGCAGCCCTGGGAGAGTCACGTGAACTGTCTGTCGGGGAATGGGTCGTCGCACTCGGCAATGCGCTTGGTGAAGGGATATCTGCAAGTGAGGGTATAGTCAGTCGACTCAATGTGTCCGTAACCGTGAGAGGCACGACACTGAGAGACCTTATTCAGACCACTGCAGCTATCAACCCGGGAAACAGCGGGGGACCGCTCTCCAATATGGCGGGCGAGGTCGTCGGCATCAACAGCGTGAAGGTAGCCTCGGTTGGCATCGAAGGCATGGGCTACGCCATTGCGATCGACAGCGCACGCCCCATCGTCCAGTCGCTCATTAACCAGGGCTACGTCACACGTCCATGGCTGGGCGTCTCGCTCTACACGGTCGATCGCTTCACCGCGACCATCAACAACCTGTCCGTCAACGAGGGCGCCCTCGTAGTGGAAGTCACTGATGGCGGTCCTGCGGATGAGGCCGGCCTGCAGCGCGGCGATGTGATTGTAGAGTTCAACGACACCACAATCACAAATACCGACGACTTGCTCGTTGCAATTCTCGAGGCAGGCGTGGGCGCCGACGTTACGATTGTGTACGTCAGGGGTGGCGACAGGTTAACGACAACGGCACATCTGCGCGAGAGCCCGCCACCGTGGGAGTAAACCGCCGCAGCCACTCAGAGATACAAGAGACCTGACCTCAGGACGAACGCTCGACACCTGCGAGCAATTCAGACTTGCCGATTTTGATGGTCTCAGTGTAAGCGCTCTCGGGTGGCTCTTCCCTCTTCAGCGCGGTCGCCAGTGTTTCCTGGCAGATGTAGTCGCCAAACGAGTCAAAGACCCCCTCCAGTTCCTCCCCTCCCCTGTAGTACACCACTATGTGGTCAGAGATCTCGAAGTTCGCGCTTCGCCTCATCATCTGAAGACGGCGCACGAGCTCGCGGGCGAGCCCTTCAGCCACAAGTTCGGGTGACAGCACAGTCATCACGGCCACAACGTTGCGCTCGTCACTCGCACTCACGTAGCCATCGTCCTGCGGGGTGACGTCGGCAAATTCGACGTCTTTCACATTGAGCTCATCGCGGATGTGGTCGCTCAACGCAGCAACACCCTGACCGTCTACATCCATCGACAGAGTGATAACGACCTTCGACAGGGGCTGCCTGACCTTGATACCAGCCTTCGCACGAGCGGCCCGCCCGAGACTGGACAGGTTCATCGCAAGCTCCATATCCCTGTTCAATGCCTCATCGATGAGCGATGTATCAGCGACGGGGTAGTCAGTCAGATGCACGCTTTGCGGCGCCTGCGCCTCAACACTCAGTACGAGATTCCGGTACATCACCTCAGAGATGAACGGCACGAGCGGGGCAAGAAGTTTGGACAACGTCACGAGGCACTGATACAGGGTTGTATGGGCAGCCAGCTTATCGTCATCATTCTCGCTCTTCCAAAAGCGCCTGCGGCTGCGCCGCACGTACCAGTTGGACAGCAGATTAATGAATTGTTCAATGCGGCGCACGGCCTGGGTGAAGCTATACGAATCCATTGCTTTCGTACAGTCGACAATCACCTGGTTCAGCTCAGACAATATCCAGCGATCGAGTTGCGCGAGCTCCCGGGGCTGCTGCCGTCCCGGCACGAACCCATCGATGTTGGCATACAGGACGAAGAACGAGTACGTGTTCCACAGCGTGAGCATGTGCCGCCGCATGGTCTCAGCAAGAGACTGAAGCGAGAAACGGTGTGTATTCTCGCTGGGAACCGACGAGAGCATATACCAGCGCAGGGCATCCGCCCCGTACTCACGCAGTACCATCCATGGGTCGATTACGTTGCCCTTGGACTTGCTCATCTTCTCGCCATTGGCATCGACCACATGCCCGAGGCAGAGCACATTGCGGAAGCACGGCCCGTCGAAGACCATTGTCGACAACGCATGCAGGCTGTAAAACCAGCCACGCGTCTGATCGATTGCCTCACAGACGTAGTCGACCGGAAACATCTGCTTTTCGAAGAACTCCACGTTCTCAAACGGATAGTGCCACTGCGCCCACGTCATAGCGCCGGAATCGAACCAGCAGTCGATAACCTCTGGTACGCGTTTCATACGTGCGCCGCAGCCGGGACATGAGAACGTGATTTCGTCAACATAGGGACGGTGCAGCTCTATACCATCGTAGTATCCTTCGACATCCGGTTTGGAGGCTAACTCAGCACGGCTTCCAACACACTCATAGCGACCGCATTCCGGACACTCCCACACAGGCAGCGGAGTGCCCCAGTAGCGCTCGCGCGAGAACGCCCAGTCCACGTTGTTCTCCAACCAGTCGCCGAAACGGCCGTACTTGATGTACTCCGGATACCAGTTGACTTCGAGGTTACCGGACACCAGACGTTCTTTCTTCGCAGTGGTCCGTATGTACCAGGAGCGCTTGACGTAATAGAGTAGCGGCGTACCGCATCTCCAGCAGAACGGGTATGTATGGCGTATTGTCGTCGAGCGGAACACCAGACCCCGCGACTCGAGGTCGGCAAGCACCTCAGGGTCGGCATCTTTCACAAACTTGCCAGCAAACGTGTACGTCCCGGTCACTTTGCCGTCGAGGTCGACCTGCTGCACGAAATCGAGCTTCTCACGCATACCAGCATCGAAGTCAACCTCGCCGAACGACGGAGCCGTATGTACGATGCCGGTGCCGTCGTCGAGTGAGACAAAGTCAGCACCGATAACGGGATACGACAGTACATCAGGCCTGTCCTGCACCTCAAAGTCGGGCATACTCAACCGTTGCACCCCGTAGTCATGGGGGTTGAACAGGGGTTCATATCTCAGGCCCACCAGCTCGCTGCCCTGCAGCGAAGAAACGCGCTCATAGCCCTCGACACCAACCACGTCCACGAGTGCATCAGCCATCACTAGACAGCCTTCATCACTCTTCAGCACCGCGTAGCGCGCATCAGGTGCCACCGCGAGGGCTGTATTTCCAGGTAGCGTCCACGGGGTTGTGGTCCACGCCAGCAGGTACACCGGCCTGCCCCCATCACCGGCAGCGGCCCTGAGCGGGGCCGGAGCGTTCTTGAGAGCTTCGTCAGTAACTCGGAACTTTATGTAAACAGAAGGGTCTTCAGTGTTTTCCTCGTAACCGAGCGCGACCTCGTGTGAACTGAGCGAGGTACCGCATCGCGGGCAGTGCGGAGTCGTACGATACCCGCGATAGATGAAGCCGTTATCCCACATCTGCTTGATGCCCCACCACCCCGACTCGATGTAGTCGTCCTTCAGCGTGATATACGGATCGTCCATGTCGATCCAGTGGCCGATACGTTCAACGAGTTGCTCCCACTGCCGTATGTACTTGAAGACGCTCTCACGACAGCGGCGGTTGAACTCGGCAACCCCGTACTCCTCGATCTGCTTCTTGCTGCGCAGTCCCAGCGTATGTTCGACCTCCAGCTCGACTGGCAGCCCATGGGTGTCCCAGCCCGCCTTGCGCGGCACCCAGAAACCCTTCATCGTCTTATAGCGACACGGGATGTCCTTGAAGAGGCGCGACAGCACGTGATGGATGCCTGGGCTGCCATTGGTCGTCGGAGGCCCGTCGTTGAAGGTGTACGGCGGAGCGCCCCGGCGGTTTTCGATACTCTTCTCGAATATGGAGTTGTCCTTCCAAAACCGGAGGACCTCCTCCTCCATCTGAGGGAAACTGACCCTTGCGTCTACACTTCTGAATATCACTTCAACGTCCTGGGGTGTATGACCACCTTCCTCTCGCCTTCTTCCCCAACACTCTCGGTGTACACGTCACGGCTGTCGGCAAGTGCAAGGTGGATGATACGCCTCTCGTCAGGCGGCATCGGCTCAAGAGCAACGGGCCGACGACGGTACCGGGCCTGCTCGCCCAGACGGTGGGCAAGTTCCTTCAGCGCGGCATACCGGCGCTGCTTGTAACCACACACATCCACAGCGAACGAGGGCCACTCGTTCAGCCGCGACGCTACCATCAGACGGGTGATGTGCTGCAGGGTTGCCAGTGTCGAACCACGGCGCCCGATGAGTAAACCAAGGTCATCGCCCTCAATGTTCAGGATGACAGACTCACCCGATTCCTCAGTGTAGACATCACCCTCAAGGCCCATCAGTTCAAGCAGCCGGCTGAGGACCTCTATGCCGGCTGAAACGGTCCCCGGCATGGTGTTCCCGGATTGGGCATCGTCAGGTTCTATTGCGCCGTAGGGGCGGACGCGTATGACTGCTTCTTCCCCTCCAATGCCAAGGATACCGCCACGACCCTGGCTGACAATCTCTGTCTCAAACTCGTCGCAGCCCAAACCGAGATCCTCCTCCGCCTTCCTCAGGGCTTCCTCCACGGTCCTGCCGCTGAATTCATATTCTTCCATTTCTGGTATCACCTCGCGCAGCCGAACATTACACGGAAGCCGCGCTATCTGGCCTTCGCCGGCGTGGTAGCAGCAGCACCACCTCGTTTGAGATAACCCCAACCACCAGCAACCCAGTACTGCGTCGCAATGCCAATGAGATTGGACACGAGCCAGAACAGCGGCAGGCCCGAAGGGAACATAAGGGTGAAGAGGCCAAACATCATCGGCATCATCATCAACATCATCTGGTTGGTCTGTTGCTGCTTGGGATCCGGGGAGGGCGCAGTTGTCATCTTCTGCTGCACCCACATGCTGCCACCAACCAGAATGGCCAGTATCATCGTCCCGTCCGGCTGGCCCAGGTCGAGCCAGAGGAAGTTGCTGTTAACTGGCATAGCCTGGGCAATAAGGTCTGAGTGGTACAGGTGCTGGGCGAGGTCGAGCAAGTTTTCAGGGGTCGCAGCCAGCGCCTTCATGATGGACTGGTATAGTGCTATCCATACGGGAAACTGTATGAGCAGAGGCCACATGCATCCCACAGGATTCACGCCGGCCTCTTTGTACAGCTTCATCGTTTCCTGCTGCAGCTTCTGCTTGTTCTTGGCATACTTCTTCTGCAGCTCCTTCATCTTCGGCTGCAGTTCCTGCATGGCACGTGTTGACTTTGTCTGCCGGATGACAACCGGTGTCATGATCACCCTCACGATGACAGTGAAGATGATGATGGCCAAGCCAAACTCGACCGATTCAGGCAGCAGGCCGGAAAGCGCTACAAGCCCGTTCAACATCGGCCTAAGGATTATTACGTTCCACAGGTTGGCCATCGCTAGTGCTACTCCATCCTCAGCGAGAACTCGAATTCCACCCTGTTCGCTACCGGGTCGATCGCACTCACTATGTCATTCTGCGGCAGCACATAGACAAGTCCTTCGTGCAACGCCATTCCGGAGATAACCCGCGAGTTCAGTGTGGTCGCTTTGTCGCTCTCCGGGTTCGGTACTCTCACACCATCGCCGGTAGCGATATCAACTACGAACACGTCGCCGTCCTTCGTCGTCACCACGACGTTGCTCCCAGCGATGACCGGGCTCGCCGCAATAGCTGAACCGGCATCGAAAGGCTCCGCCCACACGGGGTCGCCCGTGTCTATGTTGAGCGCATAGAGCCTGCCATCCATATTGGGCGCATACAGCACATCGCCAGCCACGGCAGGCGTGGCCCAGAACCAGTTGTCGCCCCGGTAGCTCCACTGAGGAGCGCTGGCTCCACGCCTGATGGCATACAGCGAGCGATCAAATGAACCTGCAAAGACAGTTCCATTGTGTACCAGCGGCGATGACACGAAGCCTGCTTCGGCCTTGTATGACCACGGGCCAAGGTCACCTGTATCCGCCGACAACGTGTAGATATGTCCGTCGAACGTGGTAACGTATACGAGCCCCTCGGCAACGGCAGGCGTGACCCAGAGCTTTCCGTTCAGTGCCGGCGAGACCCATAGCTCGTCACCGTACGTCAGGTCGAGCGCGTACACCACGCCCACAGTTTGGCCATCCTCCCTGGTGGAACTGCACACAAAGACCCTGTTACCGTCAATCGCAGGGGCTCCGACGATGGGGCCGATAGTGTCCTCAGTTCTTGGATATTGCCATTCGCCCGCACGGACCTGCGGGAACGCGAGAGAGGCGCTGCGGGACTCACCGTCAAGCATCAGGACCTTGCCACTGTACGTGCCAACACAGACGTGACCATTCTGCGGCACGGGGCTGCCATAAATAGTCGCAGCAACCTGCGAGCTGCCACAGCCGAATGCCCCGCGAGTCTCAGTGGTAACGGCATATTCCCACTCGCCACTTCCGGGGAAGGCAACTCCGTTCGCACGCAGGTCGGGCTTGACAGCCACTATCCGTCCGTCGGTGCTGCAGGCATACAGCGTATCACCGGACGAGACAAGGCCGGTGAAGCCCTGTGGAGCGCTGCGGGAAGTACATCCACCTCCTACGACGATTGCAACGGCGAGCATCGCAAGGATGAGAACTCGAAGACCTTTCATCAATACCTGCTCATCGGACGCCAAAATCAGGGGACGGGATCATACCGCGAGGCTGCAAACGGGTGGCATCTAGCTACACGGCACACACCCAGCCACACACCTTTCACGACGCCATGCCGAAGCACCGCCTCAATCGCATACTCCGAACAGGTCGGCTGGAACCGACACCGGTGGACTGTGACTTCAGATACTGTCTTCTGGTAAACGCGTATCAGGGAGACCAGTATCGTGGCCACGCGGCTCGAGAACCCCGACCCGAACGAGGAGCCCGCGCAACTCCTGTTCCACGTCTGCATATTTTGCACTGTCTATGCCTGGCCGGGCCGTCACCACAATATCCCAGCCTCCTGGCAACGCCCGGACGTTAACTGCTTCGCGAATGCGCCGTTTGGTACGGTTCCTCTGAACCGCACTCCCCACGCGCTTGCCGACCACGAGGCCGAGACGACTTGTCTCCTGCCCGTTAGGCAAGGCCCTCACCGAGACAAAAGTGCCATGTGAGACTTTACCACGACGGAAGACACTGTCGAACTGCTCCCGTCTGGCGAGCGACCATGGCCTTCTCATTCATGCCTAGACAGGCGTGAGCCTCCACCGCCCTTTCAAGCGTCGGGACTTCAGCACTCGCACGCCGGCAGCGGTGGACATCCTGGCCCGAAAACCCAGCTTCCTCTTTCGCGGTATTCTCTTGGGTTGATACGTGCGTTTTGGCATGGGCATCTCCTAGGAGTTCTGCAGGCCCTGTTGCACTGCAGGTGCATCCACCTCGGCAGCAGAAGCAGACGGGTGAGCGGACGGACCATGCGACGAAACAAGTCCCTGTGATGCAGTCCAGCCAGCCTGCCAGATGTGACTCGGCGCGTAAGGCATGAGTGCAAGAAACCGCGCCCGCTTTATCGCCTGTGACAGTCGTCGCTGGTGTCTGGAGCACGCCTTCGTCTTATGCCGCGACGCTATCTTGCCCCCTCCCGTGATATAGCGGGAAAGCAAAGCCACATCCTTGTAATCGATCTGCACCCTGTCTGCACAGAAAGGGCAGACGCGCGCCTTGCGTCCCCTGAACTTTGAACGTCGCTTGAAAGACCTGAAGTTGGGCATTCACTCACTCCTCAATTACTGGTCGAAGGGAATATCATCCGGAGAGATGTCCCCTTCGTCGGGCAATGCTGCAGTACCTGATGGACGGCCCAGAAACAGTACCCTGTTTGCGGTTACCTCAAGAGTTGTCCGCGTCTGCCCGTCCTGACCCTGCCAGTTACGCGCATGCAGACGTCCTTCGACGTACGCCTGTTGGCCCTTGGACAGAAACTGGTTGACCTGCTCGGCCTGACGGCCCCAGACAGTGACACGGAACCAGTCCGTTTCTTCACGTGTCTCACCGCTGCTGGTAGTATAGCGATAGTTCGTCGCCAGTCTGAACGAAGTCACACACTTGCCATCCGGCGTATACCGCATTTCCGGATCAGAGCCGAGATTGCCGATAAGGATGATTTTGTTGAGAGTCGCCACGCGCTATTTGCTCCTCTTAATAACAAGGTATCGGAGCACTTCCTCGTCGCGCTCCAGCCTGTCGCGGAGCGCAGCGATGTGCGATGGCTCAAGCTTAAAACGCAGAAGGGCGTATATCCCTTCAGCGTGTTTCTTGATAGGATATGCGAGCCGCCTCTTTCCCAGCTTCTCAGACCCCTCGACAATCCCCCGCCACTCGGCAATAAGCTGGCTCACACCATCGATCTTGCCCGCAACTGCTTCGTCACTTGCGTCCGGGTTCACGATAGCAACCAGTTCGTAATCGTACATGGGCGACATTATAGCATGGTCAGTATCCCACGTGTAACCGTGCCGCCAGTCGCCGCGGCAGACCACGCAGGAGTATCGCAGCCGACACGGCCCCCACATCATAGGACACGCGACGAAACACCACGGTATTCGCGTCGCTGTCGTAAACCGCATAGGCGGCGCGAGGATCACCATCCCTAGGCTGTCCGACAGAGCCCGGATTGATAAGGTACCGCCCCTTCTCAAGTGCAACGACCGCACCATCAGCGACCGGTTGTGCATGCCCTTTCCCGCGGGAGCAGACAGCGTAGAGGGCGGGCTGATGCGTGTGCCCAACAAGACAATGTCGCGCCATCTTCACATCCTTCAGCACCGCTTCAGCCTGGTCGACTGTCATGATGTACTCCCACACAGGCTCACGGGGAGACCCGTGCACGAGATAGCACATCGACTCGACCGACTCAAACGGTAGGTTACCAAGCCACGCAATGTCGCTGGCACTGAGGACATCACGTGTCCATCTGCACGCCAGAGCAGCATCCATGTTGAATGCATCCAGCGGAACGGACCCCACAACCCCCAGGTCATGGTTCCCAGCGACACAGACACAGCCGAGTTCTCGCACGCGGCGTATGCACTCGGTGGGTTCCGGTCCGTAGCCAACTATATCGCCAAGGACCCACACGCGGTCAAATCCCCCACGCTCGTGCGCGTCCTGCAGTACAGCGTCAAGCGCAATGATATTGGAGTGGATATCGGCGAGTACCAGAACACGCGCCATCGGCATCGACTATAGCACGCGTCACATCAGTTACGCTGACTCCTGTGCGATGCTATAATCGCGCCGATGAAGCTATCGGCCATCGGTGAGTTTGGCCTAATCGAGCTTATCAGGCAAGCGACAGCGGCCGAGCATGCGCGTTACCCGACTTCAGAGGCGCTGCAACGCTTGCGCATAGACATTGGCGACGATACCGCCGGCTGGGTCGGCAACTCCGCATTACAGCTTGCGACGACGGATACGCTCGTACAGGACGTCCATTTCACCTTCGCTGTGTGCTCATGGTCCGACCTCGGACACAAGTCCCTTGCGGTCAACCTCAGCGATATCGCCGCCATGGGTGGCCGACCTCTGTATGCCCTTGTCGCACTGTCATGTCCCGGCGAGACCGATTCCGATGCTGTGCTGGGCTACATCTCCGACATGCTCGCATTGGCCTCGCGCTACGGTGTAGTCATTGCAGGAGGCAACCTCACGTCGTCGGCACAGGTATGTTCGACTGTCACCGTTATCGGCGAGGTGGCCGGTGAGCGGGTAATGAGACGCTCGAACGCCCGCCCCGGCCAGGCGATAGTGGTCACCGGCTCGCTGGGCGCCGCCGCGGCCGCGGTGGCCGCGACGACCAGGCAGCCGAAAGCCAACGTCCCACGCCCCCTGCTGCATGCGTTGTGTCGCCCATGGCCACGCATCGATGAAGGAATCGCACTTTCCAGCGCGGAAATCACATGCGCTATCGATATCAGCGATGGACTCGTTGCGGACCTCGCCCACATCTGCACAGCCAGCGGGGTTTCTGCCGTCGTTCATGCAGATGAAGTGCCTGTACACCCATCCTGCAGGGACGTAAGCACAGACCCGCTGCAGCACGCTCTGTGGGGAGGAGAAGACTATGAACTTCTCTTCGCCTGTGATCCTGCACGCGTCGACACACTGCGCCAGGCAGTATCATGCCCTCTCACCGTCATTGGCGAGTTCGTCCCATCAGTCACGGCACACTCGGTACAGGTAGTTGACAGGACAGGACATCCACTCACGTCAACGCATACCGGCTGGGACCATTTCGGCAGATGACACGCTTTTCGATTCGATCCAACAGCGAGAAAGAGACCATCGCCCTCGGCAGCCGGCTCGGAGAGCTGTGCAGGGCTGGTGATGTCGTGCTCCTATCAGGCGAGCTGGGCACTGGCAAGACCTGTTTCGTGAAAGGCATGGCGGCAGGACTGAATGTCGCCGAGGTTCCGTTCAGCCCATCGTTCGTACTCGTGCGGGAGTACCACGGCCGCCTCCCCCTCTACCACATGGACTTCTACCGCGTTGAGAACCCCTGGGAGGTAGTCGAACTCGGAATCAACGACTATCTCAATGGAGACGGTGTCTGCGCCATCGAATGGGCCGAGCGTGCTGACACGCTGCTGCCTGACGAGTGCATGCGTGTGACCATCAGCTACGTACCATCGCGCGAGGTGTCACGCGACGTTGTGTTCGAGGCAACGGGCCCACGACACAGCGAACTACTTCAGGGACTGGCAACCGCCACAGGAGCAACGGTCTCATGGAATTGATTCTGGACGCGTCATCGGCAACAGTGGTCACAGCCCTGGCACAGGAGGGAACGATCGTGTGGACAGGGCAGTGGCTAAGCCAAAATGATCACACAAAGAGGCTCATGCCCGAAGTGCTCAGGGGCCTTGCTGCCACAGGGTCGGCGCCCTCAGACATCGAGGCGGTCGTTGTCGCGCTCGGACCCGGTCCTTTCAACGGTCTGCGGGTTGCGGTAGCGGCAGCAAAAGGAATTGCCGTGGGTGCCGGTGCGGCCGTATGCGGTATAGACACACTGGAGGCGGAAGCAGCACGTTGTCCGCCAACAGTCTCCACAGTAAGACCGGTCCTGCGTGCAGGGAAATCCGCATACGTGACCACCCGCTATGATCGAGACGGCTCCGCTTGGAGCAAACACGAAGATGAAAGGATTGTCGACGCTACAATGCTGGCAGGTCTCGCCAGCGAGGGCGTGCCCCTCTGTGGCGAAATCGACGATGCACTTGCAGCCTGTCTGCAGGAGAAGACTGCTGGCATGGCACAGGTCATCACGCCGCACGCCAGCCGCACCGAAACGCTTGCGCTACTCGGACATGAGCGACTGCTGACAGGCGCAACGCCGCTTGCAACACTTCAGCCGCTCTATGCCCGCCCACCACATATCACTCACCCCAGAGAGAGGAGACTGTGATGCAGTTACCGCAGGTGCCGATGGACGAAGGCTCGTTCAACTACTGCTTCGGCTGTGGTGAAGATAACACCATCGGGCTCAAACTGAGACCGGTCTACGACGGCGAGAAGGTTGTGGCAACGTTTACGCCCGGTCTGATGCACCAGGGCTGGCACAATGTCGTGCACGGCGGAATCGTCTACAGCATCCTTGACGAGGTGACGGCGTATTCCACCCTGTGCGCCGGCTTCTATTTCGGCGTAACCGCGAAAAGTTCAATCCGCTTCAGGAAGGTGACCCCCACCAATGTGCCGCTACGCGCCTCTGCATGGCCCGTCAAGATTTCCTCCCGGCTGGTCGAGACCCACGGAATACTCGAGACAGAGGATGGCACTCTCCTCGCCGAGGTGGACTCGACCTTCATGGTCGGCCCCCGCTACCGCAAAGCATTCATCTGGGATATGGATGGAGTACTCGTTGACTCAGCCCACAACCACTACGAGGCGTGGCGCGACACGTTCGCAGCCCGCGGGATCACCTATACGGAAGAACAGTTCAAGCGGTTCTTCGGCGCCCGCAACGACTATACAATCCGGCATGTGATGCCCCATGCCAGCGAGAAAGACATACGGGACATTGAGGATGAGAAGGAGCGTCGCTTCCGTGATTCCGCGCGGCGGGGCATCTCACTGCTGGGGGGTGCCCTCAAACTATTGCGCATCATGAAGAAAGGGCACTTCCAGCTCGCGCTGGGCACATCCGCCCCGCTGGAAAATTACAGGGTTGTTGCCCCTATCCTCGGTCTTGAAGAATACTTCGACGTAGTAGTGACCGGTGACGACGTCACGCATGGCAAGCCCGACCCGGAGATATACCTTATTGCTGCTGAGAGACTTCAGATCGAGCCGGCACACTGTACAGTGTTCGAGGACTCACCTCTTGGCGTCGAATCGGCCAAGCAGGCTGGTATGAAGTGCGTCGCAATTACTAACACCCACCCCACGACAGCCCTACAGCAGGCTGACCGCGTGATCGCTTCCCTCGAAGAGATCGACCTTATCGAACTCATACGCTGGATCTGACACTGAAAGGAGAAACCCCTTCAATGCCGACACAGATCGAACGCACCCTTGTCCTGATCAAGCCGGACGCAATGAACCGAGGCTTGGCAGGAGAGATAATCTCCCGGCTTGAGCGCAAAGGCCTCAAGATTGTCGCAATGAAACTGCTGCAGGTGGACCGTGATCTCGCATCACGCCACTACGAAGCACACCTGGGCAAGCCCTTCTTTGACAGTCTCGTCGAATTCATCACCAGTTGCCCAGTCATTGCCATGGTGGTCGAAGGGAATGGTGCAGTCGACCTCGTCCGTCGCACAATGGGCGCCACCGACCCCGCCAAGGCTGACCCAGGCACCATCCGCGGCGACCTCGCCATGGATATCCAGCCGAATCTGGTGCACGGCTCCGATTCGCTGCAGAGTGCGGCGAGAGAGATTGCCCTCTTCTTCAAGCCGGATGAGATTCTGAGCTACAGCAGAACGGGCGATTGCTGGTTCGGCCTCTAAGAAGCGCACAGCACATCACTGCATCCGCAGGATCGCAACCGCATCCTTCCAGAGGGAATCGAGCTGGTAGTACTCCCGCTCCTCGGGTGCAAACAGGTGAATAACAACACTGCCGTAGTCTGTCAGGAGCCAACCTGAGTCGGCAGTGCCTTCCTTGTGCAGTGGGGCGACGCCCAGCGCGTCAAGACTATCCGTGATCGCCTCCCACACGGCGTTCAACTGCCGTATGCTTTCGGCGGTGGCGAGGACGAAGTAATCCGCGAAGGAACAGGAGACACGCACGTCGAGCACCACGATATCGGTTGCTTGCCTGTCGGATGCAACCTCCGATGCGAGACGTGCGATTTCGGCTGGTTCCAGTAAAGTACCTCCCGGCACGATTATAGCAAAAGACATGGCCCCCTCAACAATGTATCCATGACTCCACCGAGGGTGGGCCCTTCGGCCATCTGCACATGCATGGCACCACCACCGCTGCTCCAGGAGGCTGCGCCCCCTAGCGTGCCAGCCACCGTCAACGGCAAGGACCACGCCAAGGACGTAGTCCAATGCACTGGAAGTGAGAAACACCGCCGCACCCTGCAGGCCATCCAGCGTACCTCATCAACCCGTCGAGATACGTTCTACGATGAAACGGCTTGTCTCGGGGTTAGCCCCAGCTCTGATCTCGGTGGCAAGGACCATTTGACAGCCACTACGAGCACAGCCATCTACGTGTGTTGATGCCGATGGCACGGGGTGAGCCTGCACGCAGCAGTCGATCCGCTACTCACGTGCCACCCCCTGCGCAGGCCTCAGCAGAACACTGTGATAGCAGCACTGACACCACCAGTGCATCTATCACTATGAACAGGGTTGTCGGTATTGGGCACAGCGCCAGGGGCCATCAGTGGAAACTCAACCAGCAAAGTGACCAAGACATCTCGACCGGAAGAGCAGCTACTCCAGCCAGAGCCCTGCAACGCCACGGAACATGCTACCCACGAGCCAAAACCGATGCAGACACGCCCCAGAATCGACCAGCCTGTTACCGCAGCCATACCTGAAAAGAGACGCTGACTAGGCCGCGCCACATATCTGCGACAGCAATACCACCATCAGTCCCCTGCTGGCATCGCCTATCGTCGACATCGTGCAACCTCATCAGCACCAGCAGTGTACAACCATGTAGAAGCAGAATGTGGGCGGCTCCGATTCCCGAGCCCGCCCACACCACACAGAGGTTCCCTGTAAGAGAATGCTATATCGACCGAATCTCCTCCCGCATGAACCGTATATACGAGATGGCGAATGCGATTGCACAGAGGGCTACTATGCTCACTATCTGCGGCCATACGAGCAGCAGACTCTCTTCAAGTGCGAGTGGATTCGACAACCGTCCGGCATACGAACTGATTATCATCAGCGACGTGTTCATCGTACCCAGCTCCGGTGTGAGCAGCCCCAGAACGGCCTCACCATACAGCGTACTTGGAGAGAAACGGGAAAGCGTCATCTCCAGCGTGGCATTCCGGGTAAGTTCGGCCACAGCCGAGCTCGAATCAACCGGTGCAACAGCGTTCGCAATTGCGCCCGCAATCACTGACATGAAAAAGAAGAAGAATATCCAGATGGCGAGCGAGGCCAGCATCGACGTAGCCGTACGCTGAAAAAAGACAGAGAACAACACTGCGAGAGCCATCCAGAAGCCGCCGTAGATGATACTCACCAGTGTAAACGCCATCACGCGCACTATCTCTTCACCGCACGGTGGAACACCCACGATTCGCAGACCGAGGCCGCTCACAATGAGCACTACGCTGACTATCATCAGTGCAAGCATCGCGAGGCCGGCCAGAAACTTGCCGTTTATCACGGCATCCCTGTAGATCGGCTGAGAGATGAGGCGACTGAGATTGCCCGTCTGGCGCTCGTTGTTGATAGCATCGAAACCGAGCGCGATTCCCACAATGGGGATAAACAGCGAGAGGAAGAACAGGAACGAAGGCAGATTGCTGCCCGAGGTGGTGAACAGCTTCAGGAAGACGAACTCGGTTGTCGGGCTGACTGCGCCACGTATGTGATGAATGGCGATGTAGATAGCAAATAGCGCAGACAGGAAAACAAGTACAAACAGGATGACAAAGCGCTTGCTGCTGAAGTGGTCTGCCAGTTCTTTACGAAACACCGCATCCATACTACTGGGCCTCTCTCGAGTAACGCTTGAATATCTTCTCGAGGTTGAACTCCTCGATACGCATGCCGAGAAGCTGTGCACCGCTGTCCATTATTGCTCTGGAGACCTGGCCACGCAGGTCTTTCTCGGCAGAGACAATGAGAAGGTTGCCGTCGACCTCCACATCCTGCACTCCCGCCACTTTCATGACCTGTTTCACAACTCGGTCATCGACGTGGTCAACCTCCGCTTCCATTCGGTATCGCCCTGACTCGCGCCCCAGTCGCTCGATGGATCCGTCTGCCACGAGGTTGCCTCTGGCAATAATGCCCACCCGGGAGCAGACCCGCTGCACCTGCGGCAGCACATGGGAGCAGAATATGACAGTAATGCCCTTCTTGCCCATATCAGAGATGAGTCTCAACACCTCGTCGATGCCGTTGGGATCGATGCCGGTGGTCGGCTCATCAAGGAATGCCAGCTTGGGCTCTTTCAACCATATGTCCGCAATGCCGAGCCGCTGCTTCATTCCCCTGGAGAAGGTATGGACCTTGTTGTCGCCAACCTTGCCAAGACCGACGGTGTGCAGCAGCGATTCGATACGTTCCTCGGCTTCCTTCCGCGGTATCCTGTTGAGGTCCGCCGTGTAGCGAAGATTCTGCCTTGCGGTCAGGTCCTCGTAAAAGCCCACCCGTTCCGGCAGGTAACCAACGATACGCTTCACGCCCAGCGGATTGCGCGTAGGATCCATGCCGCACACGCGCACAGTCCCAGAAGTGGGTTCCGTAAGACCCAGGAGCATCAGCAGCGTGGTCGTCTTGCCCGCACCGTTCGGACCGAGGAAGCCGAAGATCTCGCCCTCCTCGATCTTGAGGTTGAGCTTGTTTACGGCGGTGAAATTGCCACCGTAGACTTTGGTCAATTCCGTGGCCTCGACAACTGTTTCTGCCACGGCTTACCTCCGTCCGAACTCCTTGAAGGCGTAGACAAGTCCACCTATCACCAGCGCAATGACTACGGCGCCGATGATCCCCCAGGCAGTCTTGGTACCGACCGTTACACGTATGTCGAGGCTCGGTGGCTCCGTCGACAGGTCAGGATCGCCATCGAAGTTCAGTGTCACCATGTAGTCGCCCGCGATTGTCTTCGGAGGCGGAGTGATCGACACTTGCACCTCCGCATCACTTCCCGGCTCAAGACCCTCAATGCTCTCAGGTTCAAACTCGACCTTCCACTGTTTATTTCCGATGCCGGCAGGCTTCTTCGATGAGAATGTCACCTTGTCCAGAACGTCCGTTCCGGTGTTCGTCACAGTGACGCCGAAGGTTGTCGTGTTACCAGCGGTAGTCTTCGTGTTCAGTCGCCCGGATGTGGTAGTGGCATCAAGTCCATAGCGCGACGTGATGGTCGCGGTCAATTCCACTGATTCCTCGACATTCTCGCCGGTGACACGCAACTCGATGGGATAATCACCGGGCTCCGGGTAGAGCCAGAAAGGCGCGATGGCAACAACGATGATGGGCTGTTTCACCGAGTACGGTTCAAGGTGAATAGCAGATATGCGGTTGTCCAGCTTGTATTCGGACTCGGCTATGTATGTCAGCCAGTTCGGAGGACCCGCCACGGTCAGATCGAAATCTTTGCCCTGCTTCTTCGTGGTCCGGTACGTAAACTCGACCTTGAACTTGAAGGTCGTGTCAGCAGGGCCTGTCATCGACGGATAGGTCGCGTTCACCAGCAGTGTCTCTTCAGGCTCCACCTCCTCCGCTTCCTCCCCCTCTTCGTCCTGGGCCAGCACGATCGACGGTACAAGTACAGCGCCGAAGGTCACGGACACGAGTGCGACAATACTGAGTAGTCGAAGAAGTCTGGACATATGCATGCGTAGTCTACCTCCAAAGCGAATCGACTTTACATCATAGTCGTTTCACGTTTACCATATCAACACGTTTGGATTGTCAGGCTAACATGGAAATGTCAATTATTTATGAAGAAATGGGCTCTTACGTATGGCACGGATAGATAACAGGGCCGCCGACCAGCTCAGGCCCGTACGGATGACACTCGGCTACCAGTCGTTCGCCGAGGGCTCCGTCCTCATTGAACTCGGCAAGACCATGGTGCTCTGTTCCGTAACGCTTGAGGACAGGGTTCCGCCCTTTCTCAAGGGCAGCGGAGAGGGCTGGGTCACCGCCGAGTACTCCATGCTGCCAAGGTCCACGCTTACGCGGACACCACGCGAACGGGCTGCCGGAGGCCGCTCCCATGAGATTCAGCGTCTCATCGGCCGCAGCCTGCGCGCCGCAACAGACCTCACTGCCTTCGGCGAGCGGACAATGATAGTCGACTGCGATGTGCTCCAGGCCGACGGCGGTACACGCACCGCCGCAATTACGGGTGCATATATCGCCCTCTACCAGGCATTCCACACGCTGCGAAAGAAAGCTATCCTGCGCGGCAACCCGTTGACCAAGATGATTGCAGCGACAAGCGTCGGCATCGTCAACGGTGAACACATGCTCGACCTGTGCTACGAAGAGGACTTCCGCGCCGATGTCGACTTCAACGTCGTCATGACCGACAGGCAGGAGTTTGTCGAGATACAGGGCACTGCCGAGCACCGCCCGTTCTCACGCGAGGACGCAGACGCGCTGCTGGAACTCGCCGGCAAAGGCATACAGCGGCTCTTTCAGATGCAGCGGCAGGTGCTCAGAGACCTTGCCTGATACCGCTGCGCTGCTATTCCCGCACCTGACCGCTGCCGTAGATGACCCATTTGTAGCTCGTGATCTCCTCGAGCCCCATAGGTCCGCGCGCGTGGAACTTCTGCGTGCTGATACCTATCTCCGCACCCAGACCGAACTGTGACCCGTCGGTGAACCTGGTGCTCGCATTCACATACACACACGCCGCGTCTACCTCATTGAGAAAGCGCCGCGCAGCCGAATAGCGGTCCGTGATAATAGCCTCTGAGTGCCCCGAGCCATACATGGCAATGTGCTCCAGCGCAGCATCCAATGAGTCGACCACTTTCACCGCAGCGATAAGAGCCAGAAATTCGGTGCCCCAGTCTGAATCAGCGGCAGGGATCCCATACGTGCTGCCGGCCTGCCTCAGCACATCGAGCGCCACCGGGTCACAGCGCATCTCAACACCACTCGACTGCCACAGCTTGGCCAGGCGTGGCAGAAACTCAGCCGCTACGTCCCTGTGAACAAGCACACAGTCGAGAGCGTTACACACGGTCGGACGCTGCACCTTGGCATTGTCGACGATCCTAATAGCTTTCTCGATATCAGCACTCTTGTCCACATACGTGTGGCACACACCGATGCCACCTGTCACGACGGCCATCGTCGCATTCTCCGCCACCAGTCGAATAAGTTCGGCGCGACCTCTCGGAATGATGAGGTCGATGTACCTGTTCATCTTCAGCATCTCGTTGACTAGGGCCCTGTCTGTCGATTCGATGAACTGCACTGCCCCTTCAGGTATGCCCTCAGCGCGACACGCGTCCTGGATAATGGTGGCGAGCGCCTTGTTCGACCTGCGGGCCTCCTTGCCACCCCGCAGAAGTGTCGCATTACCCGCCTTGAGGCAGAGCGATGAGATGTCAACCGTTACATTCGGTCGGCTTTCATATATGGCAGCAATCACCCCGAGAGGCACACGACGTCGTGCAATCTGCAGGCCATTCGGCAGGGTCCGCGAGCCGAAGACCTGGCCGACAGGATCCGGCAACGCCACAATTGATAGGACATCCGTCGCCATGGCCTCGATGCGTGCCGGCGTCAGCAGCAGCCGGTCGAGCATCGCCTCGCTCATTCCAGAGGCACGGGCCTCTGCATAGTCTTCTTCGTTCGCGTCGAGTATCTCGCGCTGGTTCTCACGCAGTGCCGCAGCAACTGCCCGCAGCGCCCTGTTCTTCGTCAACGACGGCAGGACCGCCAGTCGCTTGGTTGAATCCTTGGCCAGCTGCGCCTTTACCTGAAGTTCCTTGAATCTCGCGCTCACATTTCACCTCTCAAAACACGACCATGTTATTCCGGTGAACGATCTCATCGCCATAGACGTGGGGCAATAGTTCAGCCATTTCATGCGACCGGTGTCCCATGACAGTGCGGACATCGTCTGCATCATAGTTGACGATTCCCGAAGCCACCCTTCTGCCACCCTCGGAGCGTATCTCCACCGTGTCCCCACGGACGAAGCTCCCATGTACATCCTTCACCCCAGCAGGCAGCAGACTGCCCGCACCGCGCTTCAGAGCCCTCACTGCACCTTCATCGATAATCAGCTCGCCCGCCACGTTGAGCCCGCTCAGTAACCATCTCTTGCGGCTCTCGAGACGGCTCATATGCGTAACGAATCTCGTGCCTATCTCCTCACCACGGTCAATCCGGAGGAGGACGTCCTTCTCCCTGCCATCGGCCACAACCACCTCAATGCCGGAGCTGGTTGCGAGCCTAGCCGCCTGGACCTTGGTGGCCATCCCACCGATACCCTGTGCTCCAGATGTCCCACCGGCGAGCGCCTCGATGTTCTCATCAATGCGTTCCACTACCCTGATGAGTTGTGCATCACGATTGTGGCGAGGGTCAGCAGTGAACAGCCCGGCAATGTCGGTTAATATGATGAGCAGGTCAGCATCCACCAGATTCGCCACCATCGCAGACAGATTGTCGTTGTCACCAAACTGTCTATCCTCCAACTCCTCAACGGCCACCACGTCATTCTCGTTTACAATGCAGACGACGCCCATATCACACAACGCCATGAGCGTGTTGCGTGCATTTAGATAGCCTGCCCTGTTTACAAGACAGTCGCGCGTCAGCAATGCCTGTGCTATGATTATGTCATGTTGAGAGAACAGCATCTCATACGTGCTCATCAGGTGGCTCTGGCCGATAGAGGCGAGCACCTGTTTGAGAGGAATGCCGTCGACGTCAAGCAGCCGCTTGCTGCGCATCCGCTCTCTACCCGCAGCCACGGCGCCCGACGAGACGATGATTATCTCGCGGTCGCGCCGGTGCAGCTGTGCGACCTGCTCCACAAGATCCGCCATCACCGCAAGGTCAAGATGGTCCGTTGCGGACGTCAGCAGACTCGTGCCCAGCTTCACGACGAAACGACGTTTCGACACGGCCGCATTATATCAGTGCACAGGCACATCAACTACGCTGCACCCTGACTGCTGCTATACTGCCGCCGTCCATGTACCTCCACGGACTTCTCAATGTTATCCAGCGTGCGCCGGCATACCGGGCCCTGCGTGCACACATGCTAGCATCTGAGAACGTTGCATCACTCGGCATACCTGAGGCAGCCGCTGCCTCTTTTCTCGCCGCCCTGCAGGACGACCTCAAGGCACCGCTATGTCTCATAGTCCCCGACCCTGAGCGCGCGGCATCGTTTGCAGAGGAACTGCAATCGTGGGTCCGTCCCGAGACAACCATCGCACGCATACCCGAGCCTGAGTTCCCTGAGCCGTGCGACACATCTCCACCCGGACAGGCCAACCTGGAGCGCGCCAGGCTCGCAGGGCTGCTCGCCGTTGGCGCAAGCCCCTCGCTAGACGTAATCCTGGTGGCCTCCGTTCTCGCTACACTGGGCCCGCTGCCTCCGCCACAACGACTCGCTGATGCGGTCATCCGGCTGCAACGGGGAGACCATCTCGCACCTGACCGGCTGCTCAATCGGCTTGTGACGATGGGATACGAACGCGTTGAGTTCGTTGAGCACCCGGGTGAATTCAGCCGGCGTGGCGGCATCGTCGACGTCTACTCGCCGACTTGTTCAAGTCCGGTGCGCCTTGAATTCTTCGGCGATGAGGTGGACACCATACGCGAGTTCGACCCGGCGACGCAACGCTCACGCGGCAGAGTTGAGTCGTCAACAATGTCCCCGGTGAACACCTCGCGCGGAACGTGCAGCATAATCGACTATCTGCCGTCTTCGACGACCATTGTGCTCGATGACCCTGCCGCGTTGCGACTGCGCGGCGCCCGACTTCGAGCGGAGATGAGTGAGTACCTCGCTGGCTCCAGCGGCACCGAAGACATCACGCAGCTCTACTGGGAAGACATAGAGAGCCGGCTCAGCGGCCTCCGCCGTCTCGCGCTGTTGCCGTGGAGCGACGAGGATGAAGCAGTGGCCTCACTGTTTGTCCCGGCACAGTCGCGGGCAGGCCGCATCGACGCGTTCGTGCAGGAACTGTCATCGACACCTGTGACAGGCGAACGCGTGGTCCTTGTCTCTTATCAGTCGCAGAGGCTGGCCGAGCTGTTCGAGCAGTCCGGCAGACCCGTTGCGTCGGTCGAAGGCCTTGAGCATACGCCACCCCCTGGGTCGCTCTCTGTCGTTCATGGCTCACTCCCTCATGGCTGGGTAATACCGGGGGAGCTGCGCCTTCTGACCGACTCAGAGCTTTTTGGAATCGTCAAACAGGCGCGCAGGCAGCCGCGCGCCGCCACTCGCAAAGAACCGTACGTGCTGTCCTACAGACCCGGTGATCTCGTCGTGCACGTCGACCACGGCATCGGCCGCTTCGCTGGGCTCACTACACTGAAGACCGGTGGCATCGAGCATGAGTATCTGGAGATCACGTACTACGGCGGTGACACCCTGTATGTCCCTACCGGGCAGATACACAGAGTCACGCGTTACGTTGGTGGCAGCGAGTCCGCACCCCGGCTGAGTCGTCTCGGCTCGACCGAGTGGGAGAGCACCAAGCAGAGAGTCCGCCAGTCCACCCGTGCCCTCGCACGCGAACTCATCACACTGTACGCAAAGCGGCAGATCACCGAGGGATACGCCTTCTCACAGGACACGCTGTGGCAGCAGGAACTGGAGGCGTCCTTCCCCTACGTCGAAACACGTGACCAGCTTGAGGCCATCGATGCCGTCAAGTCGGACATGGAGCGCAACCGGCCGATGGACCGCCTCATCTGCGGTGATGTTGGCTACGGCAAGACCGAGATTGCACTCCGTGCGGCCTTCAAGGCCGTCATGGACGGAAAGCAGGTAGCCTTGCTCGCACCGACGACCGTCCTTGCGCAGCAGCACTACACCACATTCACCGAGCGGCTCAGCGCGTTCCCTGTGCGCATCGCCGTCCTCACCCGCTTTTCGACACCGGCGCAGGAACGTGACGCTCTCGACGGCATTGCCACTGGAGTCGTCGATATCCTCATCGGTACCCATCGACTGCTTCAGAAAGATGTAGTGTTCAAGGACCTCGGCCTTCTCATCATCGACGAGGAACAGCGTTTCGGTGTGATGCAGAAAGAAGCCCTGCGCTCGATGAAGGCCGGACTGGATACACTCACGTTGAGCGCCACTCCCATTCCACGCACCCTGCACATGGCGCTCACCGGCATACGCGACCTCAGCACCATGGAGACCCCTCCAGAGGAGCGCCTCGCTGTAAGGACGCACGTCGGGCCGTACGACCCGGTCCTCGTACGCCAGGCAATACTGCGCGAACTGGAGCGGAACGGCCAGGTCTTCTTCATTCATAACCGCATCGACTCCATACAGGCTGTGGCACAGACACTGCAAGACCTGGTCCCGCAGGCCCGCTTCGCCTGCGCTCACGGCAGAATGGCTGAGGATAAGCTTGAACAGACCATGACCGAATTCGTACAGGGAAATATCGACGTCCTGGTGGCGACGACAATAGTGCAGCTTGGCATCGACATACCCAACGCGAATACGCTCATCGTGAACCAGGCCGAACGTCTCGGCCTTACACAGATGTACCAGTTGCGCGGACGGGTCGGGCGCGGCAGAAACCAGGCATATGCCTACTTCTTCTACACGAGAAACAGGGAGCTTCCGCCGCAGGCACGACGACGGCTACGGACAATATTCGAGGCCAACGAGCTGGGAGCAGGCCTTGAAATCGCCCTGCGTGATCTGGAGATACGCGGGGCAGGCAGCCTGCTCGGCACACGACAGAGCGGTCACATCGCTGCCGTAGGATTCGAGCTGTACTGCAGGATGCTCGCCGAGGAAGTGGAGAGGATGCGGCCCGACCTCGCTCAACCAGCAGCCCGCCAGCGCCTCGAAGAAGGCCCCTCACTTGACCTCCCCGTGTCGGCGTACATCCCGGCAGACTACGTGGACAGCCCGGCGACACGGATTGTCTTCTATCGCAAGCTCGCCGATGCAGTTACGCCGCAGCAAGTCGACGACGTGGCTGACGAGCTCCGGGACAGGTTCGGCCCCCTCCCGCTTCCCATGAAAGACCTCCTATACGTTGCGCGCATACGGGTCCTGGCCACGCGCGCTGGCATCACCTCAATTACGCGTCAGGGCTCGGAACTCGTGATTATCCCCGCTAACATGACTGACCTCGCCACGCATCTGGACCTCGGCCCTGCGGTCAAGGCCGGCCCTACGCAGGTGCGCATCGACACACGAAGAACCGGAGGCAAGTGGCGTCCGCTTCTCGAAACACTGCTCAGAAAATAAGAAGGGGGGCGCTGGCGCCGCGCCCCCCTTGAAGCCATACAACTACTTCTTCGGCGCAAGCCACCCCTTGCCAAGAGGCAGTTTCCAGCCGAAATCAGCCAGTACGATCGCGCCCATGATATAGAGCGCAGTAAAGCCACACACGATCAGGTCTACAGCAGCAAGAAGGTTCCAGATCGCGCCGCAGCCGAGGTGGCCGAGGTCGAGCCCGATGAAACCGAGGAGCAGCGTCACAAACAGCAACGAGTGAGCCCCGCTCGCCCTGCAGGCACCGAGCGTGTAGATAATGGTCGGCATAGTGAAGGCAACGAGGAACCAGCCGACATCCGTCGTCGTAGGAGTGAGAATACCGAAATGTATCCCCGCCCAGATGCCTGCCAGCGCCATCCAGAACGCGCCGTATGTGGTGAAGGCTGCAAAGCCAAAGTTATTCCCCGTACCATACTCCTTCAGCCCTGCGATCAGCTGTGCCAGCCCGCCAAAGAACAGCGCGGTCCAGAGCACTACACCCGCCCCGGCGATACCCAGATTGTGAAATTGGAGCAAGAGCGTTGTGGTTCCGAATCCCGCCAGCCCCACGACAGCGGGATTGCCGAGTTTCTGGTCTGCCATGTACTACTCCTTCTACAAAGTAATGGTTTCTCAGGATGTGCCGGGCGCCTGTTGCGCCCGGCACACGTGGCTACAACAGGACTACCTGCACCTAGCCGCGGTGGGCCAGCAGGTCGTCGATAACACTCGGGTCTGCAAGCGTGCTGGTGTCACCGAGATTGCCGGTGTCGCCGGCTGCAATCTTCACAAGCACGCGGCGCATGATCTTGCCGCTGCGCGTCTTCGGCAGCGCATCCGAGAACTGAATTACATCCGGAGCAGCGATCGGACCGATCTCCTTGCGGACGTGATTCACAAGTTCCTTCTTCAGTTCGTCTGTCTTCTCCTCGCCGGCTACCAGCGTGACGTACGCGTAGATGCCCTGTCCCTTGATCTCGTGAGGCATGCCGACAACCGCCGCCTCGGCTACCTTGGGATGGGATACAAGGGCACTCTCAACCTCCGCCGTGCCAATGCGGTGTCCGGAGACGTTGATGACATCGTCGATACGACCCATGAGCCAGTAATAGCCATCTTCGTCCCTCCGCGCACCATCGCCGGTGGTGTACACACCGGGGAAGCGTACAAAGTAGGTCTCCTTGAAGCGGTTGGGATCACCATAGACGGTCCTCATCAGGCCGGGCCACGGCTGTCTGATCACAAGGTAGCCACCCTCGTTCACATCGACCGGTGAGCCGTCCTCACGTACAATCGCCGGGTCAACACCCGGGAACGGGAACGTCGCCGAGCCAGGCTTCAGCGCATGCGCGCCTGGCAACGGGCTGATGAGTATACCGCCGGTCTCGGTCTGCCACCACGTGTCAACGATGGGACAGCGCGACTTGCCGATAACCGTGTAGTACCACATCCACGCCTCGGGGTTGATCGGTTCACCCACTGTGCCGAGCAACCGGAGGCTCGAGAGGTCGCGGCCATTCGGCCAGGAGTCTCCCTCGCGCATGAGCGCCCTGAGCGCAGTCGGCGCCGTGTAGAAAGTGTTGACCTGGTATTTCTCCACAATAGCCCAGAAACGGTCGGGCTTCGGGAATGTCGGCACACCCTCATACATCAGGCTGGTCGCGCCTGCCGCGAGAGGGCCGTAGACGATGTAGCTGTGACCGGTAACCCAGCCGATGTCGGCAGTGCACCAGAAGGTGTCCTCATCCTTGTAGTCGAAGATCCACTTGAACGTCTGTGTGACGTATAGCAGGTAACCCGCCGTGGTGTGAAGCACACCCTTCGGTTTGCCGGTGCTGCCGCTGGTGTACAGGATAAACAGGGGGTCCTCCGCGTCCATGACCTCGGGCTCGCACACGGGCACGATGTCGGGGGCGGCCATCTCTTCGTGCCACCAGATATCCCGGCCCTCTTTCATCGGAACGTCGCCGTCGACGCGCTTGACGACTATCGAGGTCCTGACGTTTGGACACTCTTCGAGTGCTGCGTCGGCGTTCCCCTTGCTCTTGACGACCTTGCCGTTGCGGTAGTAGCCGTCACAGCAGATGAGGATCTCAGCACCGCAGTCCTGGATCCTGTCGCGCAGCGCGTCGGCGCTGAAGCCACCGAATACCACGCTGTGGACGGCACCGATACGGGCACAGGCGAGCAGTGAGATCGCAAGCTCGGGAATCATCGGCAGATAGATGGAGACGCGATCACCTTTCTTGACGCCGTTCTTCTTGAGTACGTTGGCAAACTTGGTGACCTCGTGATACAGCTCCTGGTAGGTGTACGTCTTGCTCTCGCCGATGGGCTCGCCTTCCCATACGATGGCCGCCTTGTTCTTGCGCCAGGTCTTCAGGTGACGATCGATGCAGTTGTAGGTGACGTTCAGCTTGCCACCAACAAACCACTCGTGTTTCGCATTGGCGAAGTCATTGACGAGGACCTTGTCCCACTTTTTGAACCAGTCGAGTTGTTCAGCCTTTTCGGCCCAGAAACCCTCGGGGTCAGTAATGGACCTGTCATAGATCTTCTTGTACTCGTCCCAGCTCTTAATATATGCCTTCTCGCTGAACTCTTTGGGCGGCGGGAACACCCTCTTTTCGTCCATCATGGACAGCATTCCCTTGTCTTGAGCCATACGTGTGCCCTCCGTGTAGTAAATTTTGTGGTCAGTCCGGTGAGACCGGGCCGTGCAACACAACACGATAAAAGCGACCCACCGGCGAATGTACCACGGGCGATTTGATTATGCAATGGCGGCACAAGCCGTGTGCAAAGGCAACGTGCGGGGGCCGTCTCATGGTACAATTGCAGACCTGCATTTGCGTACGGGAGGCCACTCATGCCAGCCACTGTGATAGATGGGCGTGCTCTTGCCTCGGATATCTACGACGAACTCCATGGGCGGGTCGCAGCTCTCGGAGGCACCGTACCTGGCCTTGCTGCAATCGTCGTCGGTGACGACCCCGCATCGGCATCCTACCTGAAGAACATCGCACGCGGCTGCGATCGCGTAGGCCTTGTCCACGAAGTCCGCGTCCTGCCACACGACATCGACCAGCCAGCCCTTCAGACAGCAATCAGCTCACTCAACGCGGACACACGTTTTCACGGCATCATTCTGCAGTTGCCGCTGCCGGAGCATCTCGACTCACTGGCTGCCGAGAGCGCCATATCACCTGACAAAGATATCGACGGCACCAGCCCGGTCAGTGCGGGCAGGCTGCTACTGGGCCTCGAAACGTTCTTTCCCTCCACCGCATACGGTGT
>CAZODZ010000013.1:0-28055 GCA_964578745.1 uncultured Dehalococcoidales bacterium
CGGCGCCTCTTTCGAGGGGGTCATCCCCAATCTCGAGAGGCGCTTTCGGGAGACGGATTCTGACGCTATACGTGCAGAGATAAGCAGATACATGTCATCGCATCCGTGTGTGGCCTGCAGGGGCAAGCGGCTCAAACCGGCATCACTGGCTGTGAAGATCAACGGCCTCAATATCATGGATGTGGCGGAGATGTCCGTGTCACAGTCACTGGCGTGGGTAGAGAGCCTCCCGGAAGTGATTTCAGAACGGGAGCGATATATTGCAGGGCAGATCCTCAAGGAGATTCACAGCCGGCTCGGCTTCCTGCGCGACATCGGATTGAACTACATAACTATCGACCGCGCATCGTCCACTCTTAGTGGGGGGGAGGCGCAGCGTATCCATCTCGCCACACAGATTGGCAGCGGTCTCACCGGTGTCCTTTACGTGTGTGATGAACCGACGGTGGGGTTGCATCCTGCCGATGATTCTCGACTTATCCGCACTCTTGAGAGGCTCAGAGACCTTGGCAACACGGTGCTGGTAGTAGAACATGATGAGGCCATGATGCGGGCAGCCGATCACATAATCGATATGGGGCCGGGTGCGGGCAAGGACGGTGGGCATGTGGTTGCGACGGGCACGGTTGAGGACATTGCAGCCAGTCCGCTGTCTCTGACGGGCGCATATCTCAGTGGGGTGCGCAGGATACCGATGCCGACGGCGCGGCGGAAGGGCAACGGTAAGGCTATCGTTGTCAAAGGTGCCCGGGAGAACAACCTGAAGAACATCGACGTGGAGATTCCTCTGGGCAAGTTTGTGTGTGTCACGGGTGTGTCGGGGTCGGGCAAGAGTTCTCTCATCAACGAAGTGTTGTACAAGAGAATCGCACGTGAAATGTATCGGGCCAAGGACGCTCCGGGCGCTTGTGACGCGATTATTGGGCTCGAAAACATCGACAAGGTTGTCAATATCGATCAGTCGCCCATCGGCAGAACCCCGCGAAGCAATCCCGTTACCTATACCGGGACTTTTACCCCGATACGCGAGCTGTTCGCACAGGTGCCGGAGGCAAGGGCGAGGGGATACGGGCCGGGGCGGTTCTCTTTCAACGTGAAAGGTGGCCGTTGTGAGGCATGCCAGGGCGCTGGTTCGGTCCAGATCGAGATGCAGTTCCTGTCAGATGTGACGGTACCATGCGAAGTCTGTGGCGGCCGCAGGTACAACCGGGAGGCTCTCGAGATTCAGTACAAGGGAAAGTGCATCGCGGATGTCCTGGACATGACCGTTGAAGAAGCATTGGAGTTCTTCAAGAACATCCCAGCTATTCGAAGAAGACTGGAAACGCTACGCGACGTAGGGCTCGGCTATATTCATCTTGGCCAGCCGGCGCCAACGCTCTCCGGTGGGGAGGCCCAGCGGGTGAAGCTATCGGCTGAGCTTTCCCGGCGTGCGACTGGCAACACGCTGTATATCCTTGATGAGCCAACGACAGGGCTCGCCTTCGCAGATGTTGACAGTCTGTTGCGAGTGCTGCAACAACTTGTCGACTATGGCAACACGATACTGGTGATCGAACATCACCTTGATGTGATGAAGAATGCCGATTGGATTATCGACCTGGGGCCGGGCGCAGGAGACGAGGGAGGCTGGGTCGTGAGCAGAGGCACTCCTGAAGAAGTGGCTGCCGATACATCTTCAATCACCGGTCGCTATCTCAGGCCTTTGCTCGCGCGACATGCGCTGCCTGTTACGGCCGCTTGAGGATGGCTCATAGACAATAGGAGGGTCATGGAATGGAAGATATGACGCAGTATCTCGGTGCTACCAGAACCATTGATGTCGGCAGCAAGCCCATTCGCGATACATCTGCTGCACTGATAGAGGGGTGCTCCTCTGACGCCGAAAAGGCAGTCAGGCTGTTCTACTTCGTACGGGACCAGATACCCTACAGCATCTACATGATCTCGATGTTCGAGGAAGACTTTGTGGCAAGCACCGTGTTGGAACGGGGCAAGGGGTATTGCGTACAGAAGGCGGTGCTGCTTGCTGCACTTACACGGGCAGCGGGCATACCTTCAAGACTGGCTTTCGCGCGGATACGCAACCACCGCACTCCAGCGAAGCTGGTGGAGAAAGTGGGGACCAATGTGTTCCCGCGTCACGGGTATAACCAGCTTTATCTCAATGGTCGCTGGGTCAGCGTCGCTGCCACGTTCGACCGCGTGATGTGTGAGAAGAATGGGCTCACGGCTGTGGAGTTCGATGGCGAGCACGACGCGATACTGCCGAGTGTCGATGCTGTAGGACGGCCGTATATTGAGTATGTGGAGAAATTCGGCCACTATACGGACTTGCCGCTGGAGTGGATTGTTGAGGAGACGGCGAAGGTATGGGGCGCGAACAAGAGGCCGTGGGTCAGCCCCGAAGCGCGAGCGACATCCACCTAGAGCTGGCTGAGCCCCTCAACCACGTCCTCAAGATCTGAGAAAGGCTCACATGGCAGTCCATGGCGCCTGTAGTACTCTAGCAAGTCACCGGTAGCGAAGACCTTGTGCGCATGACGTGCAGCATACGTGTCTGAAATCCCGTTGCCAATATAGATGACTCGGTATCCCTCGTTGAGAAAGGCCTTGATGTATGCCTCTTTGAACCCGTCCTGTAGCACCGAGCCATCCGGCCCCACGTACCGCACTTGCACGCCGTCAGGGAGGAACATGTTAGTAGCGGCATGTACTTCGACGTCGTCGATTGCCAGGGCATGCAGTACAGCCTTGATATAGAACTCGAGACCATTACTTACGATGACGAAGCGGTACCTCCGGTAGTTGCAGAAGTCGATGAGTTTGCGGAAGCCGGGGCGTACACGGACATTTTTCTCGACCGACCGCAGGAGCGTCTGCTCGTCTTCCTTGATCATTGCGAAGGCACGTGTGTTGAATTCACCTACGGTGATTCGTCCTTCCTTGTACTTCTCGAGAAGCGACCTCCAGTCTCCTGCGGCAAACTCATCGAGCAGGAAGAAGCTCGCATCTTCTTCGGTGATCGTACCGTCAAAATCGCACTGGACGAGTGTCTTCACGTGTAACCCCATCGCATGGCTAGGGCCCGCTTCGCAAGCGGGCCCATGGCATTGTACCACAGCGCAATGTGTCAGAGTTTGAGTGTGAGACTGACCGGGCAGTGGTCTGACCCCATCACCTCTCGCATGATTGAGGCGTCAACGAGTGAGTCGACGAGGTCATCGCTGACAAAGAAGTAGTCCAGTCGCCAGCCAACGTTGCGCTCTCGCGCTCCGGTCCTGAGATCCCACCAGGTGTAGTTGCCCGGCTCTTGGTTGAAATGCCTGAAGGTGTCAACGAAACCGCTGTCTGCCAGCTTGTCCATCCAGGCTCGCTCCTCTGGGAGGAATCCGGAGGTATTCTGGTTCTGTGCCGGTCTTGCAAGGTCTATCTCACGGTGCGCGGTATTGAAGTCTCCGCAAATAACAAGGCGCTCACCGGCGGCACGCCTTGCAAGCAGGTGCTCGAGAAAGGCATCGTAGAAGTCGAGCTTGTACTGGAGCCGCTCCTGCCCCATCTTCCCGTTGGGAAAGTAAACGTTGAAGAGCGTGAACGCGGGATACCGTGCGACGAGCACGCGTCCCTCCGCGTCGAACCGCTCGATGCCGAAGCCGCGCGAGACGGCCAGCGGCGGGACTCTGGAAAAAATGGCGACGCCGCTATAGCCCTTCCTCTCGGGATAGTCCCAGTAGGCGTTGTAGTTGGTCGGCGCTGTGATTTCTTTGGAGAGCTGCTCAGGGTGCGCCTTTGTCTCCTGCAGGCAGAGGATGTCAGGAGCAGTCTCTTGTAGCCAGGAGGCAAGTCCCTTCTTCTCAAGGGATCTGATTCCGTTTACATTCCAGCTGATAAGACGTATTGTCATCGAGGACGCAAGAGTACCAGAGCCGATGATTTGACTCAACGCCATGTAGTCGGTACGAAGGTCATACTTGCGAAGCCTGTGATGAAGGGGCAGAATTTGGCCTGGGGAGTTCAGTAATGATACGTGTGCTTGTTGTTGATGACCATGCAGTTGTGCGGGAAGGTATAAAGCAGATTGTGCGCGAGGACGGACGCATGAAAGTGGTGGCGGAAGCGAAGAACGGAGCGGAGGCCTTGGAGCGTCTGCTCTATACGCCGGTCGAAGTGGTAATCATGGACATCTCGATGCCGGGCATGAGCAGCCTCGAGGCGATCAGACATATGAAGCATGACTATCCCGGTGTGGCTGTACTTGTTCTCAGCGTTCACCCGGAAGAGCAGTATGCCATAAGGGCTCTCCGAACCGGTGCTGCTGGCTACCTGACGAAGAGCAGTGCGCCGGAGGAACTCATCACGGCGATTGATCGTGTCTCTAGAGGCTATCGCTACATATCACAAACAGTGGCTGAGCAGCTGGCGTTGGACTTGCAGGAGGGTGTCTCGCGGCCACTCTACGAACATCTGTCCGATCGTGAATACGAAGTGTTCCGGCGGCTTGCTACAGGACAGACGGTGCAACAGATCGCGAGCGACCTGATGCTGAGTCCCAAGACGGTCAGCACGTATCGCGCTCGTATGATGCGAAAGATGAGGATGAAGACACCGGGAGATCTCTTGCGGTACGCTGTCTCTCATGGACTCGTTGAGTAAGATATGATGAAAGGTGGCTCTCAATATCAGCCATGGCTCCCTTTCTTGCTTGGAGTTATAATCGCTTATGCCAGGCTTGTAGTTGGGAAGCAGTCTGAAGAAGTGGTACGTACATGAGAGTATTCGTCGTCGATGATTCGTCGCTGGTGAGAGAGCGTCTGGTAGCGCTTCTGTCGGCCGTAGACGGCGTGCAGGTCGTCGGCACGGCGGACAATGCCGAGGCTGGAATTGCAGGGATTGCAGAGGCGGCACCTGACGTAGCCATACTCGACATTCGAATGCCCGAGGGCAGTGGTATATCGGTCTTGGAGGCCATCAAGCGGCAGGGGGAGTGTCCTGTTGTAATCATGCTTACGAATTACCCCTATCCGCAGTACAGGCGGAGGTGCCTCGAAGCAGGCGCTGATTATTTCTTCGACAAGTCCAGCGAGTTTCAGAAGGTAACAGATGTGCTTGTTCGAATGGTGGCGGAGGAGGAAGGAGCTTGAACCTGTGAGTGGTGACAACCGGAGCGTGCCGATGACCGGGCGGCTCTCATCTGAGGAGTTGAACCCGGTGGGAGCTCACGTGGGCGAAAATTTTGCAGCTGTGGGCGACTGAACCGCCCGGGTGTGGTCTCTGAGTTGGCGCCGCACCCTTACCAAGGGCTCAATGGAATGGGCTACCTGTCGCTTGACAGCGGAGGAGATGGAAGCTGCGAGACAGAAGGGTGGCGCTATGCAAGACAGTGGATGCCGCGGGTTTGTGTCAGCCTCACAGATTGGCAAGAAGTATCGCCGGTGTGACGGTGGACGGTGATGCGGGTACGATGCCCTGGTAACGGCATCTTTGTCGTGGACGGATGGCACCCGTTTACACGGATGCCGAAAGCCGGTTACCATGGATTTCTGCTTACTATGGGTTTCTTGCTGAAGTTCGGAGAGAAGCAGGCATGAATGTTCGGGAGTTGCTCGCGTTCATGGCCGAGCGCGGTGCCTCGGACCTGCATCTTCGCGTTCCCGCTCCGCCGATGCTGCGCATCGATGGGGAGCTGGTTGCTGCGGAAGGCACGCAGAGCCTTGGCCCTGAGGATGTTGAAGCCGTCCTTGAACAGATTACGACCAAAGAGCAACGGGCACGTTTCCGCCAGGAGCTGGAGCTCGACTTTGCGTATAGCGTCCCGGGGCTTGCCCGATTCCGCGTGAATGTGATGCAACAGCGTGGCACACTTAGTATCGCATTCCGGCGCATTCCTTTCGTCGTACCTACCATTGAGCAGTTTGGCCTTCCAGAAGTCTGTAAGACCCTCATAATGAAGCCGCGTGGCCTTGTTCTGGTTACCGGTCCCACCGGCAGCGGGAAGAGCACGACCCTGGCGGCAATGATTGACTTTCTCAACGAGCATGAGTCCCGGAACGTGATCACTATTGAAGACCCGGTTGAGTTTCTGCATCAGAACAAGAAGTGTCTCATAGCGCAACGCGACTTGGGTGACGATACCCGCTCGTTTGCGAATGCGCTGAAGCATGCGCTTCGCCATGACCCGGATGTGATCCTCGTGGGCGAGATGCGCGACCTGGAGACGATAGCCACGGCGATAACTGCGGCAGAAACCGGACACCTTGTACTAAGCACTCTTCATACGGTTGACGCTGTGCAGACAGTCGACCGGATCATCGACGCGTTTCCTCCCGAACATCAGCGGCAGATACGGTTGCAGCTTTCGCAGGTTATCGAGGGCATTCTTTCCCAGACACTCGTTCCGAGGGCGTCGGGGAAGGGTCGGGTCGGCGTCTTCGAGATACTTGTTGCCAATGGCGCGGTCAGGAACCTCATCAGAACAGACAAGACGTATGAGCTTCCCAGTGTGCTGCAGTTGAGCAATAGAGATGGAATGCAGACGCTCAACCAAGCGCTGGCGCAGCTCGTCAATGCGAGGACGATAACGGTTGAGGAAGCGGTGCGAAAGAGCAGCGATCCTGAGCAGTTGCAGCGTTTGATACACGGCTATTGATGGGAATCGAATGGTCCTTCTGGCAGGTCGTACTCCTGTGGGTTGGCAGGACCGTCCTCCTTGCATTTGTTGCCGCGGTTCTCGGCTGGCTTGGCCTTAACGCCCTCGACGTTCTGACTCCTCGCATTCACGAGCGACAGCGTATAGGCGAGGACCCCATTGCTATCGGCCTGTTCGTAGGCGGCTTCATGATAATGATTGGACTCGTTGTCCATGGTGTTGTTACCGGGCCTGTGCTCGTCGGCACTGGACTTATTGCGAGCATATTCGATCCGATCCGACTCAGCCTTATCGCAATCAGTTTCGTCGTGAGCCTTCTCATCGGTGCAGCCCTGCTTCACATTGTGGACAGAGTTACTCCGGATATTCCGTTTCGAGAGATGGACAGGAGTCCGGTTGCCGTTGGTTTGTATGTGTTCGGATACCTGATATTCTTCGGACTGATACTCAATGCAGCTCTCAAGGTGCCGCTCTAGCGGTCTGTTTGTTACTTCCCCGCACTTATCGATCCTTCTGGTGGGAGTTGCCCTGCTGGTTCCGACCACGGTGCTGGCTGTCCCGACGGGGAACTATTACGGGGGCGGTGGCAAAGTCTACGACGACTGGGATATCTGTCGTACCCAGGGTGACGGGGAAGAAGGGTTCATGAGATACACAGGCGACTCCTTCGAGCCCGTGATCGCGGCTGAGAGCCTTGGCGAAAACGCAGAAGCGGCGTATCTTCGAGGGCTCCAGTTTATTGCAGAGTATCCGGACGAGAATGCTCGCGCGGAAGCCATCTTCACATACATTCGTGACAATGTGCAGTATATGTCCGACCGGAGCCAGTTCGGCTATGCCGAGTTCGCACAGAACGCTGATGAAGTCTACTCCCGTATCGTAGACGGTAATGCGTACGGTGACTGTGAGGACTATGCAGTGCTCCTTGGAGTGATGTGTCTCGGGGCTGGACTGCGCTCGGCTATCGTGCTTGCCCCGGAGCATGCTGCCACGCTCGTTTATGTGCCGGGATATGAAAGAGCGAACCGGGTCCTCGCAGTCAATGGAGATCGTGGGTGGGTCTGGGCTGAAGCTACCGGCGGTAATAACCCGTTTGGATGGATGCCGGAGCAGTGCGTGGGTGCTGATCTCGTTGCATATGAGCTGAGGGACGAGGGTCTCCCGCCGCTGGCACATCAGGACAAGCCTGTCGTACAACTCGCGCGCTCGACAGGCACCGGCTTTGCCCTGCCGGTTCCACCGTTCTTCCTTGTTGTAGCGCTACTATGGCTCATCTCCGCGGTTGGGCGACGGGGTGTCTCTGCACGGCCTTGAAACTGGGGCGCAATACCACGCCCGCGGTATTTTGTGTTCGTTGATAATGGGAAAAGCGGTTGTTACAATCGCCACGGCTCCCGCAAGGCTCGAACGTAGACCCGTGCGTGAGCGCGGAGAAAGGAGAACTGCATACGATGACTCAATTATTTCCACCACAGGTAATGGGCTTTGTCAAAGAGGCTGAGGAGGACTATGAAGGGTTCTGGGAAGATGCAGCCATCGCCGCTATGGATGACATCTTCTGGTTCAAAGAGTGGGACAACGTTCTTGAGTGGGAGTACCCGACCTTCCGCTGGTTTGGTGGAGGGATGACGAATATCTGTTACAGCTGCGTCGACTACAAGGTCCAGAAAGGGTATGGGACCAAGGCGGCGTTCATTGCTGAGGATGGCGACAGCGGCGTGTCCCGCACCGTTACGTACAGCCAGCTTCTCGACATGGTGAAGAAGCACGCGGCTGCGTTGCGCGGACTCGGTGTTCAGAAGGGCGACCGTGTAGCCATCTATATGCCAATGGGAATTGAGGCAGCTGTCATAATGCTTGCGTGTGCCCGCATCGGCGCGATTCACATGGCCATCTTTGCTGGCTTCTCGCCGGGCGCAGTTGCTGACCGGCTTGCTCTCACTGAGGCCAAGTATATCTTTGCGCAGGATGCTGGTACGCGGCGTGGCAAGCCGGTGCCGTTGAAGGTCATGGTCGACGATGCCATCGGCCTGTTGGAAAATCCCTCGCAGATAAAGACTATGGTGGTCCTCAAGACAGGGGCGGCAGAGGTCAAGATGGAGCCCGGCAGGGACATCACTTGGGAGGAGTTCCTCGCCAAAGGCGAGGGGCAGAGCGGTGATGTCACGCCGATGGAAGCCAACGAGGTCCTGTTTGTAATGCCAACTTCCGGGACGACTGCAAAGCCAAAGGTGACTGTGCAGAGACACGGCGGGTACCAGGTCTACATCTACTCCATGGGCAAATGGATATATGGTCTCAAGCCCGAGGATGTCTGGTTCTGCACGTCGGATATCGGCTGGATAGTAGGACACAGCTATAATGTGTATGGACCGTTGCTGGTCGGATGTACGTCCATACTGTATTCAGGCACACCCGATTACCCGCGTCCTGATATGTGGTGGGACCTCGTGGAGCGGCACCAGGTGACAGGTTGCTGGTTCTCGCCTACAGGCATCAGGGGATTGCGACGTCTCGGCATTGAGCATGCCCAGAAGCACGACCTCAGTTCGGTTGAGCGCGTGCTCTGTGCCGGCGAGGTACTTAATCCGGCTGCGTGGGAGTGGATGCAGAACGAAGTGTTTAATGGGGCCGTACCGGTGATTGATCACATGTGGCAGACAGAGACAGGCGGGCCCATCATTGGCAACCCCTATGGCATCGCGATAGCTCCAATAAAGCCGGGTTCGGCTTCCAGACCGGTCCCGGGCATCATCGCAGAGGTCGTTGATGAGAAGGATGGCCACGTATGTGAGCCCGGAGAAAAGGGTGTCCTGGTGATTCGGAAACCTTTCCCTGGTCTGACAGCGACCCTGTGGGGAGATCCCGAGCGGTATAAGCAAGACTACTGGGAGACCAAAGAAGGTACCAAGGGCTCGTACTATGCCGGTGACTCCGCCTCTGTTGATGAGGACGGTTACATCTGGTTCGCCGGACGGGCTGACGAAGTCATCAAGATTGCTGCGCACCGCATCGGCACAATCGAGGTCGAGAGCGCACTGGTCTCTCACCCGGCAGTTGTGGAAGCAGGCGTGTCCGGAGTCCCGGACGAGCTTCGCGGCGAGGTGGCAAGCGCATTCGTGGTTCTGTCCAAGGATTACGAGCCGAGCGAAGAACTCAAAAAGGAACTCATCAATCACGTTCGGCAGACGATGGGCCCTATCGTCGTTATCGGTGATATCCAGTTTGTCAACATGCTGCCGAAGACCAAGAGTGGCAAGATCATGCGCCGCGTCATGAAAGCCCTGCTCACCGGCAAGGACATAGGTGACCTGTCAACAGTCGAGGAAGAGGCCTCCATCGAAGAGATACGTGAGGCTACGGCCAAGATGAAGGGCAAGTAGTCAGGGTCTGCTGTGAAGGGAGAACAACGGGGACGCGCTAGCGCGTCCCCGTTATCTGTCGTGCGATTGTCCAGCGCTGCATCTCGGAGGTACCTTCATAGATCTCCGTGATGCGCTGGTCGCGGTACAGTCGTTCGACTGCGAACTCGTGTGTGTACCCGTATCCTCCGAATATCTGCACAGCGTGATGGCAGATGCGGTGAGCGGCTTCGCTGGCGAACAATTTGGCCATTGCCGCCTCTTTGAGAGGTGTCTTTCCCTGTTGCTTCATGAGCCAGGCGGCTCGGTACGTGAGCAAGCGGGCCGCGTCCAGATCGACAGCCATATCGGCAATCATGAACTGGACGCCCTGATGCCGGGCTATCTCCACGCCGAATTGCTTGCGTTCCCTGGCGTATGAAACCGCAGCATCGTACGCCGCCTGTGCGATGCCTACCGCCTGCGCCGCGATAGTGACACGGCTTGCATCGATAGCTTCCATCGCGATGCGGAATCCCTTGCCCTCTTCTCCTATAAGGTTCTCGCTGGGAATCCGGCAGTTGTCGAAGACGAGTTCGGCCGCAGAAGCGGGATGGATACCCATCTTCTGCTCGAGCTTCCCTACTGAGAACCGCGGGGTGCCACGTTCCACCACAAACGCGCTGATGCCCTTGTACCCCAGCGACTTGTCACGGGTTGCGAACGTAGTCACAAAGTCTGCCTCTGCCCCGTTGGTGATGAATACCTTCGTGCCATTCAGCACGTAGGAATCGCCGTCCTTCTCGTATCGCATGTCCAGATTGGCGACGTCGCTTCCGGCCATTGCCTCGGTGAGGGCAAAAGCCACTGTCGCGCCATCGACTACCTGCGGCACATATCTCGCCTTCTGCTCCCCGCTTCCGTGCATGGTGATCGGATACATGGCGAGGCCAAGGCTGACAAGATACGATATGCCCAGACCGCCGGAACCACGCGATATCTCCTCTGCCGCCACAGTGAACGTAAGCTCGTCGCCTGTGCCGCCGTACTCCTCGGGGAGACCCACGCTGTACAGTCCTACGTCAGCCATCTTCCTGACCATGTCGTAGGGGAACTCACTCGTTGAATCCCATTCTGCAGCACGAGGCTCAATCTCGTTTGCGACGAAGTCGCGGACCATGGCCTGAAACATCTTGTGCTCTTCACTGAACTCGAAATCCATATCCTGGGCAGTCCTTTCTCTGTGACTCGATGCTACTTTAGGGCGGTTATCTGTCGTGCGATTGTCCAGCGCTGCATCTCGGAAGTCCCCTCATATATCTCCGTGATACGCTGGTCACGGTAAAGACGTTCCACAGCGAACTCGCGTGTGTAGCCGTAACCACCGTGTATCTGGATGGCGCGATGACAGATGCGGTGCGCCGCCTCTGAGGCAAACAACTTGGCCATTGCTGGCTCTTTGGCCGATGCTTTGCCGGTCGTCTGTATCTGCCACGCGGCCCGGTATGTGAGCAGGCGGGCCGCGTCCAGGTCGACGGCCATGTCGGCAATCATGAACTGAATGCCCTGGTGTCGGGCTATCTCCACGCCGAATTGCTTGCGTTCCCTGGCGTATGAAACCGCAGCATCATAGGCGGCCTGTGCGATGCCCACCGCCTGTGCGGCAACGCAGACACGGCATGCATCTATGGCCTGAAGAGCAATGGTAAATCCTCTCCCTTCTTCGCCGATGAGGTTGGATGCTGGCACACGACAGTTGTCGTACACCAGTTCAGCGGCAGAAGCAGGGTGCATGCCCATCTTCCTTTCGACCTTGCCGACCGAAAAACCGGGTGTGCCGCGTTCCACAATGAAGGCACTGATGCCTTTGTAGCCGAGAGACTTGTCCCTGGTGGCAAACGTTACGACGAAGTCAGCCTCGGCACCGTTGGTGATGAATATCTTATTGCCATTGAGGATGAAATCGTCGCCGTCGCGCTCGTACCGGGTGTCGAGGTTGGCTACATCACTCCCGGCCATTGCTTCCGTGAGTCCGAACGAGACATTTGTGCCCTGCATCACCCATGGAATGTAGCGCCTCTTCTGCTCTTCGGTTCCGTGCATGACAATGGGATTCATAGCGAGACTCATGGTCGTCACGTACGATGCTCCGAGACCTGCGCAACCGCGTGAAATCTCCTCAACAGCGAGCACAAAGGTGATGTCATCTCCACTGCCTCCGTACTCTTCCGGCATGTGAAGACTGTAGAGACCGACATCGGCCATCTTCTTGATGACGTCATGCGGGAATTCCTCGGTCTCGTCCCACTCGGCCGCACGCGGCGCAATTTCGTTGTCAACGAAATCACGTACCATCGACTGAAACATCTTCTGTTCTTCGCTCAATTCAAACTGCACTGGCTGGTCCCTCCTCGAACGAATTACCTACTTGAGCCCTGTAATCTGCCGTGCAATCGTCCAGCGCTGCATCTCGGAAGTGCCCTCGAACAACTCCATGATGCGCTGGTCTCTGTATATTCTCTCGACCGCGAATTCCTTAGTGTAACCGTAGCCACCGTGTATCTGGATGGCCTTATGAGCTATCCGGTGTGCGGCTTCGCTCGCGAACAGCTTCGCCATAGCGGGTTCCTTTGCAGCTACTTCGCCTGTCGTCTGCTGCTGCCATGCTGCGCGGTATGTAAGCAGCCTTGCCGCGTCCAGATCGACGGCCATGTCGGCAATCATGAACTGAATGCCCTGGTGCCGGCCTATCTCCACACCGAACTGTTTCCGTTCCTGTGCGTATGAAACCGCAGCATCATAGGCGGCCTGTGCAAGCCCAACGCTCTGCGCTGCGATGGAGACGCGGCAGGCATCGATTGCTCTCAGCGCGATCTTGAAGCCCTGTCCTTCTTCGCCGAGCAGGTTTGCGGCGGGCACTTTACAGTTGTCAAAAATGAGTTCAGCTGCTGATGCGGGATGAAGCCCCATCTTCTTCTCCACTTTACCCACTGAGAAACCCGGGGCATCTTTATCTACAATGAATGCGCTGATACCCTTGTAGCCGAGAGATTTGTCCTTTGTTGCGAAGGTAACTAGGAAGTCGGCTTCAGCGCCGTTAGTGATGAATATCTTGGTGCCGTTCAGAACGTAGTAGTCGCCCTCGCGGCTGTACTTCATGTCGAGTGCCGCAACATCGCTTCCGGCCATCGCCTCCGTGAGTGCGAAGGCGACCGTTGCGCCCTCGTTTGCGACCCGTGGTATGTACTTGCTCCTCTGTTCGTCGTTTCCAAACATCACGATGGGTGCGATGGCGAGGCTGACGGTCGTTATGTAGATGCTGGAGAGTCCTCCCGAGCCCCTGGCGAGTTGTTCGCAGGCGAGGACGAAAGTAAGGTCATCTCCACTGCCTCCGTACTCTTCAGGGAGATGAAGGCCGAACAAGCCCAGCCCGGCCATCTTCTTCAGAGTGTTGATGGGAAACTCGTTTGTCTCGTCCCACTCCGCCGCGTGTGGCACAATCTCGTTGTCCACGAAATCCTTCAGCATGGACTGGAACATCTTCTGTTCTTCACTGAGTTCGAAATCCAAGTGTAGTTCCTCCTTAAGGCGATGAATGGCTGCGTGACCGGCAAAGCACAGCAATCATGGTGAACCATAGCCGGATGCGGCATCACTGCCATCACAGTGCAGTCGCATGGCGGCTGCATGGTATCATGGGGCGTATAGGGCGGCAATTGCTCCGCAAGCCGTCAGTTTGGCCAGGCTCGATCAACTCAGCCGGACTACGGCAATCCTCTGGAGACGGGAGTCACCTTTGAGGCAGATGATATCCACTGGAACCACACGTTCAGCCTGAATGCGTGTCAACTCACCATCCTTCTCAACCTGCGCCTGCAGGACCGCCATCCGGATAAGGCGTGGTGTTTTGTCTCCTGTTCCTTGGGACTTCTGGGCAAAACAGGTGATGGCATTCAGCAGAAGCACACCGCGGGGATTACGACAGCGCCAGACTGACAAGGACCGAGTGAATAGCCGCACGGGCAGGACGTATACATTTATGTAGAATGAGAAACTGCCTGAAGAACAATACGAATGTCGGCGCTTCTTCGAAGTCGTGGGCTGGTTGGGCTGGTGTTCTCAGGGCCGATGTCGCGTCCCCTTCTTGATACCATGTTGCCGCCAGCCGACGAATCCAGTGTAGAGAGTACCTCCGTTGGCAGATATTGCGTGCCATTGCTTCGTTATCAATCCTGCATCGGCTGTGATCAGTTCTGCTTCGCCCTTGAGGCGGAATGTCGCCACTTTACTGGGGCCCACTTGCCGAAAGAGAACAACCGGGGTGCAATGAGCTTTCGCGTCTCTTCTATGACAAACAGCGAGCCACCGGCTGCAAGTGCGATCCCCCATTGACCGAGGCTCAGAGGCACCGTATTGAATGGTATCTGAGCGAACGGCAGGTAGATGACCGAAAGCTGAAGACACACGGCTACTGCAATTGCAGCCACGAGGTATCTGTTGCGGAAGAGACCGAGTTCAAATACCGTGTGCTCGTCGGAACGGGCGTTGAATGCTCTGAACCACTCGAATGTAACCATTGTGCAGAATGCCAGGGTGCGGGCTTCTTCTACCGGCATTCTCGCCTCTGCCCATCTGAAGACGAGGAACACACCCACGCCCATCATGCCAGCAAGGAAGGCGATGCGAAGGATGAGCCCCGGGAAAAGCAAACCTACCCGTGGATCGCGTGGCGGCTGCTTCAGTTCATCACCAGCCTTGGGCTCAAGGCCGAGCGGGATGGCAGCCGCGGTGTCCGTCACGAGATTTATCCAGATGATCTGCAGGGCGAGCAGAGGGGCCTTTCCCACTATCCCCACAGTAAGGATCAAGGCCGTCAGCTCGCCGATGTTTGTGCTCAGCAGAAACAGGATTACGTTTCTGAGGCGATTGAATATGGCCCTGCCTTCCTCAATCGCAGCCACCACTGTGGCGAAATTGTCGTCGGCGAGTACCATATCTGACGCCTGCTTCGCGACGTCCGTACCTGTCTGTCCCATTGCCACGCCGATATTGGATGCCTTCAAGGCGGGAGCATCGTTGACGCCGTCACCAGTCATCGCCACGATGTGATTTCTGGACTTGAGGGCATTTACGATGCGCAGCTTGTCGAGCGGCTCGATACGCGAGAACACCGTGATGTTGTTGATTTCCCTGGCCAGCTCTTCATCCGAAATTTTCTTCAACTCCGGACCATCGACGGCCCTGCCTGAAGGCAGGTTGAGTTCATCGGCAATGGCCTTCGCTGTGGTCTTGTGGTCTCCCGTAATCATGACCACGCGTACGCCTGCCTCTTTGCACTGTGCAATGGCACGCTTGACTTCTTGGCGTGGCGGGTCCGCCATTCCGGCAATCCCGAGGAATGTGAGCCGCCCCTCGAGCTGCCCGCATTTCAACTTCCGTGGTTCCTGCTCGAGATCGACATATGCGAGCGCGATGGTCCTCATCGCGTCGCGTGCCAGGGCTTCGGTCGCCTCCGTCACGTCACGGGATATCCGGTCCGTGAGCTCAGTCCATTTCCCGTGGATGAGAATGCCTTGGCTCATTGAGAGGATCCTCTCCGTGGAGCCCTTCACGTATACGCGGACGCCCGTGTCCTCTCTGTAGCCGACGGCCATGTATTGTTGCTCGCTCTCAAACGGGATCTCGCAGGTGCGCTTCAGATTCTGCTGCATTACTTCTTTGTTCAGACCTATCTTCGCCGCCGCCACCACGAGAGCGCCTTCCGTGGGGTCACCGACGATTTCGTAACTGCCGTCCCTTTGTACAAGGGATGCCTCGTTGCAGAGTGCGCCGGTTCTGAGGAGGAGCCCGAGCGACGTGTCCCTGCCGGGATTGAACGCCTTGCCATCACGTCTGAACTCGCCGACGGGCTCATACCCCTCGCCGGTCACCTCGATATACTGACCGTCTACGTAGATGCGGCGCACGGTCATCTCGTTCATTGTGAGAGTCCCGGTCTTGTCGGAACAGATGACTGTTGCCGAGCCCAGTGTCTCAACAGCTACGAGACGGCGTATTATCGCGTTTCGCTTTGCCATGTAACGCATGCCGATTGCCAGGACGACGGTGACAACCGCAGGCAGACCCTCCGGAATGGCAGAGACCGCAGCAGCGACGGCGAGCATGAAGAGTTCGATACTGTCGAGTCCCCTTTGCAGCCCGACGATGATGAGAATAGCGATGATGCCGAGCACCACGACAACGAGGTAGCGGCTGAGGCTCGCGATACTCTCCTGGACCGGCGTCTTCTCTTCCTTGACCCCCTGGATACCCGAGGCAATCTTGCCCATCTCTGTACCCATGCCGGTCGCTGTGACCACCGCCGTGGCTCTGCCGTGTGTCACAATCGTGCCCGCGTATACCATGTTTTCGCGTTCGGCCAGGGGGGTCTCTTCGGCCAGCGGGTAGGCTTCCTTGTCCACCGAGACCGACTCGCCCGTGAGAGAGGACTCGTTGACCTTGAGGGTTGCCTCTTCAATGACGCGGGCATCCGCAGGCACGAGGTTCCCACTCTCGAGCACGAGGATGTCGCCCGGTACAACAGACTCGGCTGAAATGCTCATGACGGTGTCACGGCGCCTCACTTGTGCCTTTGGCGCTGACATGCGCAGCAGGGCTTCCATTGCCTGTTGGGCTTGCTGCTCCTGAACGAACCCGATTACGGCATTGAGGATGAGCGCTCCAAACACCACAGCTGCGTCGATGTAATGTCCGGTTGCGAGCGAGATCGTCGCTGCCGCGAGGAGGACGTAGATGAGAGGACTGAGGAACTGTCTGAGGAAGACGATAACAGGCGAAGTCCTCTTCTTTTCCTTGAGACGATTGGGACCGTAATGGTCGAGGCGTCGCGCTGCCTCCTCATCTCCCAGTCCCGCTGCCCCGCTGCCAAGTACCTGAAGAGCCTCTGACACGCTCAGCGAGTGCCACGTCTGAGCCATCGCTCTACTATACCAGCCCATGCTGGACCCTCTCCAGTCGAGTTGGTGGCAAAGAGGACAGCGTTGGCGCGTCTGAAGCGCAATGCTACTAATTGTGCCTCGTGGTGAGGCGATGTCACAGACTCGGAATGGTTTGAGTGCCGGCAGAGGTGTCCATGTGCCATCGTCTCGGTCGTGGCGAATGGCGCCGGGTACCGTGCGTGCGAAGTCCAGGTTTACGCTTTCGCCACTGACCCTCATCTACTCCTTCTTGGCACTAATCATCGCGGGTGCACTTATTCTCCGGCTACCATCCGCCTCGGCAGGCGGCGAGCCAACAGCCTTCGTGACTGCTCTTTTCACATCTACTTCTGCCGTATGTGTTACAGGACTCGTGGTGGTTGACATCGCTACGCGCTGGTCTTTGTTCGGACAGGCAGTGATGTTGATGCTTAGCCGGCAAGGATTCCAGAAGGAGACAGAACAGGCCTGACGCGTTCGTGTGATAATGGTCTCAGTCCTGTTCAACGCGGGTAAGGATCTCCCAGTCGTCCGCCATTTCCCTGTGGAGGAAGTAGCTGATTACTGTCCTGATGGCCACTATTCCTCCCAGTATGGCGACTTCCTCGAGGCTTGGCTGGACCACTGTCCGTATTACGTCTGCAGCAATGAGGAACTCGAGTCCCAGCAGCAGCGAGGAACTCAGCTGTTGCCTCAAAAGGAGCTTCTGCCTGACCGCATGTTTGTGGCGCAGATACTGAATCTCAACGAGGACCCACTTCACGAGTGCGAGTAGTACGCCCCAAACGATGACGAGCACCCCGGCTATCCCCACGCTTGCGGAGATGACTGATAGCACTTCTGTCCAGTTCATATCGCCTTCCTCAACGATTCGTGGGCGTGTGCTTCACTACAGACCAAGCCGTTCCAGCCCGGCGAGCAGGGCGGCTAGTACTGTTGAGATGAGCACTATCGTAGTCCATGTACCGGTATTGAACACTTCCTGAAGGCTCACCTTTCTGAAAGCCCCCTGTGCGAGCAGAGATTCCATGCGCGGACTGCTCACCGCAAACAACCAGGAGCCGCACACAAGCCCCCCGAGGCCGCCGATGAGCGCATCCATTGCCCCATGACCAACGGCACCGGCTGCCGTGCCGGGACAATATCCCAGGAGGCCGAAGCCCATGCCGAAAACGAGGGAACCCAGTACTGTTCCGCCAAAGGAACCACCGCGGATATGCAGGTTCACCATGCCTCTTGAATGCATGAAGTGGACACCGAACATGCCGACGATGATGGCGGACATCATCACTTTCAGGACTGTGAAATCCGTAAGCAGCAATTGCCCCACGATGACCTCATACCGGGTCACGCCAGCCTTCTGGAGGAACACGCCGAATATCATTCCGAATAGGAGCCCAAGGAACAACTGCACTCTCCGGTTTCTACGAACTGCTTCCAACACGTCGGTTATCCTCCAAACCCCACATAGAGGAACGTTGCTGTCGCGATTCCCCCCGCGAAGAAGCATATGGCAGCGACCCAGCTGCTCACTGCCAGCTGCATCGTCCCACTGATGCCATGTCCACTTGTACACCCATCTGCCCAACGGGCGCCAAAGCCGAGCAGGATGCCTCCTGCGAACGCAACGAGCAGGCGCGGGACGACCGCATCGCCGAAACTGGTCGCCCACGGCTCCGGTACCCACACGGCGTTGACCTGCCCTGAGGCAAGAGCGGAGAGAAACGAGCCCAACACTATGCCCAGGACCAGCATCCACTGCCAGTCGATCCTGGCTGCCACTCTTGTGAAGAAGGGCCTGCGTAATACTGCGTCGCCGCGTACTAGGCGCTCGAGCATTCCGGCCGTGCGTACGTAAGCCGTGGAGGTGCCCAGTGGCGTGTCCGAGAGGAGAAACGTAAGCCAGCTCAGCACACCAATGCCGGCGCCGCAAATGTACGGTGACCACCGATCCATCATAAGGAGATCCATGTTGTCATCCCGCGTTGTCGGATATCGTTTGAGGACCCGTCCCCCGTATATCCTGTCATACCGCCTGCTCGTTCGCGAGGTGCTCAAAGCTCCCTTGCATCAGGAGGCTGATTACCGTAGCGGCCTGACCGCCGCCAGGGCAGACAGCCACAAGAGGCCTTGAGCGGCCCGGCCGCATGGGGAGTATACCTCACAGCCCTCTCCTCCCCCCGTGTCCTCTGAAAAGGAGCTGATAGTACCATCATGGTTCGTGGAGAGACGCAGGGTGGCCACTAAGTCTGCTGCGAGGAGTCGGCGGCCCCGGGCCCGATTGCCAAGATTGATGTTCCACTGTCTAGGTTAGTGCTGCGCCGCAATGGCAGCAGAACAGGCTGCCACCAGGGTTGGAGTAGCGGCAGTTGGGACACACTATCTTCTTGCCGCCCATGTCCCCGTGATATAGCTTCACGTGTGGCCACGGTATTTCGATTCCTTCTTGGTCGAAGGCACGCTTTATCCGCCTGCGGAACTCCCTCGTAACATCCCACTGCATCATCGGCTTGGTGTCGGCAAGGACCTTTATGTCTATTCCTGATTGGCCAAAGTTGTTGACGCCCAGACTCTGTGGAGCGCTACGAAGTTTCGGGCCCCACACGGGATCCTTAGCCATGTCCTCTCCGACCTTGTTGATGACCTCAATGCAGTGGTCGAGGTCTTCTCCGTACGCAACGGGGACGTCCAGATTGAGACGCGAGTACACCTTTGTGTAGTTGCTGGCGGTCGTGATCTCCCCGTTCGGAATGCTGTGTACGATTCCGTCCAGGTCGCGCAGGACCGTCCTCTTGAGGGTGACATCCTCAACCAGCCCTGAAACGCCAGCTACCTTCACCACATCCCCCTTGTTGTACTGGTCCTCCATGAGGATGAAGAGACCCGCGATCATGTCCTTGATGAGACTCTGTGCACCGAGGCCCACTGCAATTCCTGCGACTCCAGCCGTGGCCAGCAGAGGAGTCACGTCGACGCCTATTTCGCTCAGGATCATGAATACCGCGGCTGTCGTGATGATTATTCCGGATACTGCGGTCAGTGCATTGCTCAGTGTCTGGACGCGCGTGCAAGGTCCTCGCGGGCCTTGCGCCCGCGACCGCGGGCCACGATTGAACTCTGGACAAGGCCCGGCGTCATAGCCTTGGCGAGCCGGTAGAGGAGGCATGCGATTGCAGCGATCAGCAGTATCAGCAATCCGTGAGCCATAAACCACCTGGCAATCGACTCCGGTGTGATGATGCCCTGCGGGCCTTCACGTTCCAGCGTGATGGCGACGGCCGCGAGGCCGATCACAGCTATGACGATGATGAAGAGGAATATCAGGAACCTGGCCCACACGCGTTGCAGCCGCTGTCGACGGGACCTTGGCTTGGCCTTTTCGGCCTGTGAGAGCGGCCTCGGGCGCACATACATGAGGAAGGCGAGCGCTACGGCAGCGCCCATGAGTATCCATGCACTGTTCGTGCTGAGCCACTGCCACGCGGTGACCACGGGTGTTCTCCTCTCTGCCTGGAAGAGTATTGTCGAAGTCTAGGTTTGTGCTGGCCCTCCGTCAAGGCCCTGCTCTCGTTGCGCACGTGCTTCTTGCGATACCGCCGTGCGCCGGAGAGAATGCCGTGGATGATGGCCGCGGAGGAGTCCCCGCTCAACCGCGAAAGTCTTGGCGATTTCGGCGCCGGCATGACCCGCCCTGAGCCAGCCCCTTCGCCAGAAGATGACCATTGCAGTCGCTATGGTGGTCAGCATTACGCCCAGGACGACAAAGTAGCCATAGCGCCAGCTGAGCTCCGGCATATACTCGAAGTTCATGCCGTAGATCCCGGCCAGTAGCGTGAGCGGCAGGAAGATGCTGCCAATAATGGTGAGCACCTTCATCGTCTCATTCTGGCGATTGCCGACCGCGGAGAGGTAGGTCGCGAGTGCGTTATCGACACCGTCCCGGATGCTCATCAACAGGTCCTCTATGAGGACTAGGTGGTCATATATGTCTCGGAAGTAGAAAAGGGAGGTGTCCTGTATCAGCCTGTACTCCCCTCTGCTGAGTCGGTTCAGCATCTCCCTCTGTGGGGCCATCGTGCGATGGATGCTGCGTACCGAGCGCTTGATTCGCAGGATGGCGTCGAGGGTCGACTCTTGCGGGGCACCGATGGCATCCTCCTCGATTCTGGCGGAAATCTCGTTCAAGAGGTCGATGGTCGGCAGCACGTTGTCGACGAGTGCGTCGATGAGAGAGTATACGAGATAGTCTGCACCACGATGCAGAGGCCTCCCGCTTGTCTCTACGTGATGGCGGACTTCCTCGACACTGTAGAGGTGCAGGTTGTGGTTGCTGACCACGTAGTTCGGGCCAAGATACAGGGCAAGTTCCGCCGTCTCTACCACTGCGGACTCGGCTGTGTGGTTGATGCCGTGCAGGATGACGAACAGGTAATCCTGGTAGTCATCTATCTTGGGTGAGTGGATCTGCCGCTCGACACAGTCCTCAATGGTCAGGCGGTGAAAGCGAAAGACCTCTTCGAGCAGAGCGCCGTCCTGCGGTGTGGTCTCGTAGATATCTACCCACAGGAGCCCTCTGCCACCTCTGAGCACCTCGCTGATGCGTGCCGTCGAGAGTTCGCTCTCGAGCACGCCATCCTCACTGTAGTAGTACGAACGGAATGGCATTGTTACATCACGCCCGGGCCTTAAGCGATTCTACCATGTACGGAATGAGTACGGACTATCAAGGGGGTTGTGTAATCAGAAACAAGGTGGAAGAGGGAGCCTGGACAACCATTCTGGCGACCCCGAGGGGATTCGAACCCCTGATCTCCACCGTGACAGGGTGGCATGTTAGACCGCTACACCACGGGGCCGGATGTCGAAGCGCCCGGAGTTTATCAGCCTGTCCTGCTACGTGTCAAACTTGCGGGGCAGTCACGTTATGCTTGTTCAGGAAGGCTCTGCCTCGTTTCTTGACACTACTCTCCACCGTCCGCACAATATGCTCCGAAAGGAGCACGCACAAGGTGGGCAAACGCAAGACTTGGACTGTCACCGTGGGTGGCAAGACCCACAAGGTGGAGGTGCGGCGAAAGCCGTGGCTCGCTATCGGGGAGATCAAGGTTGATGACAAGCTGGTGGCGATGTTCGCTGCCAAGGCGATGTCAATTACCATTTTCAATTATCGCCAGCAGCCGTTCTGGATCGAGGACGAGCAGTTCTCAGTGGTAATCAAGCCGAACTTCTTCGGATACAACTTCGACCTCATGTATAACGGCGAACTGATCGAACCTGACCCGGTGTCTTGATTGCTGCGCTGCTCTCCTGATGACCATGAGAATTCTGCTGACCAACGATGACGGCATCGGCGCGGCTGGGCTGTGGGCGCTTGCCGAGGAGCTTGTGAAGGTAGGCGATGTGGTGATTGCCGCTCCCGGTGAGGAACGCAGCGGCGCGGGCACTGCCATATCCCTTCGCAAGCCCATACGCGTCCAGGAGGTCGCCTCCAAGGTTGCGGGGGCGCAGGCGTTTGCTATCTCGGGAACGCCTGCCGACAGTGCAATCATCGCCATCAGTTGCATGTTTCCCGGTGAGTTCGACCTTGTGGTAAGTGGCATCAACAGGGGCTCGAACCTGGGCAACGATGTGTATGTTTCCGGCACAGTCGGCGCGGCGATGCAGGGATACCTTCACAACATACCCTCGATAGCGGTGTCGATGTATGCATACTTCGACCTTGATTTCACCGTCGCGGCGCATGTGGCCGGGCTCCTGGCAAGGCGTGTGAGGAGCGGAGAATTGTCTGGCCTGATGCTGCTGAATGTGAACGTCCCCAATCTTCCCCGGGAGCAACTGGCCGGCATTGAGCTGACCCGCATCAGCAGGGTCAACTACTGTGACCTCATTGAGAAAGAGTACGACGAGGGAGGAGAGTACTTTCTTATCACGCGGCACGAGGACATGAATGACGCGCCACCCGGAACGGACCTTTGGGCAGTTGAGCGCGGGAAGATCTCGGTAAGTCCTCTGCCTGATCGTACTGTCGACCATGAACTTATGAATGCGCTGTGGCGGGTCTTGTCTGAAATAGAAGTTGATTTGCTGTCTTCCGTCTCATGAACTCTGGCTCGCGCCCCGGTTTCTTTGACGCGGGCGGTGATGGATGGTACCATTGCCTTTGGCAACCGACCGTGAGGCGGTGAGCCGGTAAGAGCCAGATATCGAGTAAGAGCCCGCTTGGATCGGTTCTCGACCGAGACGGTGAATAGGATGCGAGGAGGGCCCTCTTGGTAATCTGTGCCAGGAGGGCCTTCTTACTTGGCAGGCGAATATGTACGGCTCAATTGTAGACGTGCCTGGAGTGAGGGTTGGACATTATACCGACCGGGTCGGGGCAACTGGTTGCACGGTTGTTCTCTGTGAGTCTGGGGCGGTGCCCGGTGTCCATGTGAGTGGGACGTCTCCCGGGGGGCGGGAGATCGAGCTGCTGCGGCCAGGCTACTCGATCAACTTGGTCCATGCGGTCCTGCTCTCGGGCGGGAGTGCGTATGGACTTGATGCAGCCGCAGGCGTAATGCGCTATCTGGAGGAGAGAGGTGTGGGCTACGAAACAGTAGGAGGCGTTGTGCCTATCGTCCCTGCTGCCATCATCTTTGACCTTTCTGTAGGTGATTCGAGAGTACGCCCGACGCCTGAGAATGCCTACGAAGCGTGTGCCAACGCGCAGGAGACGTCCTGCGAGGAAGGCAATGTTGGCGCAGGGACAGGTGCCAGTGTTGGCAAGTGCCTGGGCATGTCACACGCTACCAAGACGGGCATCGGGACCGCCAGTCGCGAACTTGGCAACGGCGTGATGATAGCGGCGCTGGTCGTTGTGAATGCGTGGGGAGATGTCATCGCGAACACCGACGGGAGAGTGCTTGCCGGGCCGCAGGATCTGGAGTCGGGTGGCTTTCTCAGTACGGCTGCGCTGCTGAGACAACGAAGGATGCGCAAGCCGTTCCCGACCTCGAACACGGTCATAGGGGTGGTAGCCACGAATGTGCGTCTGCGGAAGGCTCAGACCCATCGGTTGGCGCAGATGGCGCAGGTCGGGCTGGCCAGGACTATAGATCCCTGCGGCTCTATGTACGACGGAGATACTCTGTTCGTTCTTTCAATGGGCGACAGACGGTGTGACATGAACCTGCTTGGGGTTGGGGCCGCGGAAGTTGTTGCCGAAGCTGTCCATCGGGGCGTTTGGGAGGCCACATCAAGCCACGGTCTCCGTGCCGCCAGAGATGTCAAGGAGCTTTGATATGCGGACAATGCTGAAGAGCAAAATTCACCGTGCTAGAGTTACTCGAGTGGACCTGGACTATGAGGGAAGCATCACTATTGATGCAGATCTCATGGACGCAGCCGACCTCTATCCCTTTGAAAGAGTTGAGATATTCAATATCAATAACGGCTCCAGATTCAGTACGTATGTAATAGAGGGAGAGCGAGGCACTGGTATCATCGGCTTGAATGGTGCAGCAGCACGTCTCGCGGTGGTAAATGACCTCGTCATCATTGTGTCTTACACGGACATGGACGACGGAGCAGCCCGAGCGCACAAGCCTGTCGTAGTTCATGTCGATGGCAGGAATAGGCCTGCCTGAGCTGTATTGCAGCGCCCGAGGTACACATCTTGTGGATGTCTTCAAAAGTATTGCTGCCCTGAAAGAGGCCAGACACGATTGGGATCGTCCTGTCGGGCTGGTGCCAACGATGGGATACCTGCACGAGGGGCACATCGAACTTGTGCGGCGGGCCAGGGCCGAGGCAAAGACGGTCGTCGTCAGCATCTTCGTAAACCCGACCCAGTTTGGTCCTTCAGAGGACTTTGCTCGCTATCCGCGCGACTTCGAGAGAGACCTGGAACTGCTGCGCCAGGCTGGCACAGATGCAGTTCTGGCTCCTTCCGCAGAAGATATGTATCCAGCCGGTTTCTCGACTTGGGTTGATGTTGAGGGTGTGACTGCTACCCTGGAGGGTGCTCGAAGGCCCGGGCACTTCAGGGGCGTGGCGACGGTATGCAATAAGCTGTTCAACATCGTTGCGCCCGATCGTGCGTACTTCGGACAGAAGGACGCCCAACAGGTCGCAGTCATCCGGCGGATGGTGACAGACCTGAACATGAATCTTGAGATTGTGGTACTGCCGATCGTACGGGAGCCTGATGGGCTTGCGATGAGCAGCCGCAACATATATCTCTCCCCTGCGGAGCGGCAGGCTGCGACTGTCCTGTACCGCGCACTTACGGAAGCGCGTGAAATGTATTGGCATGGTGTGACCGATGCCGAGGTCGTGAGGCGCAGGATGCGCCAGATTGTCGATGCGGAGCCCTTGGCCGAACTGGACTATGCCACTATCGTAACTGCAGATGCCTTTCAGGAAACAGAGACCATTGATGAAGGTTCACTTGCGGTCATTGCTGCGCGTCTCGGGCGTGCCCGGCTCATCGACAACATGTATCTGGCTTGAACATGGGGTGCCGCATCATCCGGTGGCCATGCCTGCTTGAGGTGTCCGGATACTGTGTGATTGGTTGCACATTGGTGGCTGTGGCACGATGGGAAACCTGTTTGCACAGTCTGTCATGTCTGATACAATGTGACGTCTTTTGCGCTAGCACGTGGAAGAGAGGGTGGAGGTGTGAAGGGCTGAGTTTGACAGGCGAAGCAGACTGTAGGTAGAATTGTTCTTCGCGAGTTGTGCGTCTGTACCTTAACAATTGAATACGTTTTGTGTCTGGCTTGATGTAGGTCAAGGGAGGAAGGGCACAGGGTGGATGCCTTGGCATCAGCGAGCGATGAAGGGCGCGGCAAGACTGCGATAAGCCTCGGTGAGCTGTCTAGCTAGCTTAGCCGGGGATTCCCGAATGGGGCAACCCGCCTGGGCAATACCCAGGCACCCGCGATATGCGGGGGCGAACCGGGCGAACTGAAACATCTTAGTAGCCCGAGGAAAAGAAATCAAAAGAGATTCCCTTAGTAGTGGCGAACGAACGGGGAGGAGCCCAAACCGGTGTAGTCAAAAGCTATGCCGGGGTTGTAAGACGCAAGACGGTGGATCCGATATCCACCACGGAGTTACAAAGTCTCGTCCTAACCGAAGGTTTCTGGAACGGGCCACCATAGAGGGTGAGAGTCCCGTAGGTGAAAGGGCAGAGACCTCCGCTTGTGTTCTTGAGTACCATGGGACACGTGAAATCCTGTGGGAAGCAGGGGGGACCACCCTCCAAGGCTAAATATTGCTGATGACCGATAGTGAACCAGTACCGTGAGGGAAAGGTGAAAAGTACCCCGGGAGGGGAGTGAAATAGAACCTGAAACCCTGTGCTTACAAGCAGTCAGAGGTCTGCTTCGGCAGACTGATGGCGTGCCTATTGAAGAATGAGCCAGCGAGTTACTTTATGTGGCAAGGTTAAGCAACTGACGTTGTGGAGCCGAAGCGAAAGCGAGTCCGAATAGGGCGTTGAGTCGCATGGAGTAGACCCGAAACCGGGTGATCTAACCATGGTCAGAGTGAAGCTCGAGTAACACCGAGTGGAGGCTCGAACTGGTGAATTAGGCAAAATTCTCGGATGAACTGTGGTTAGTGCAGGTGAAATGCCAAACGAACCCGGAAATAGCTGGTTCTCCCCGAAATGCATTTAGGTGCAGCCTCAGGTTGTAGCCTACGGGGGTAGAGCTCTGGATGAGCCAGGGGCCGTGAGGTTGCCGAACTCAACCAAACTGCGAATACCGTAGGTGGAATCCTGGGAGTGAGACTGCGGGGGATAAGCTCCGTGGTCGAGAGGGAAACAGCCCAGACCATCAGCTAAGGTCCCTAAGACAGGCTAAGTGGCAAAGGCGGTGGCGTTGCACAAACAACCAGAAGGTTGGCTTAGAAGCAGCCATCCTTTAAAGAGTGCGTAACAGCTCACTGGTCGAGTGGCACCGCACCGATAATGTAACGGGGCTCAAGTCTGTCACCGAAGCTATGGATTTGCTGTTGAAGCAAGTGGTAGGGGAGCGTTGTCTTCTGCTGAGAAGCTGCGGCGTGAGCCGTGGTGGAGCGTAGACAAGTGAGAATGCTGGCATGAGTAGCGTGAAGGCATGTGAAAACCATGCCCGCCGTAAGCCTAAGGTTTCCTATGCAACGTCAATCGGCATAGGGTTAGTCGGCCCTAAGCTCAACCCTAATGGGGTAGGCGATGGACAGTAGGTTAATATTCCTACACCGCCAGGTCTTCGTTTTAAGGTAAAGGGGTGACACAGGAGGATAGGCTGAGCATGCCTATTGGACATGGTGTGTCCCTGGTTCAAGGCGTGTTGGAGCAGGCAAATCCACTCCGACGTTAAGCTGAGAACAGGGGGAATTCGATGGGCAACCGGAGAAAACTCAGCTGATTTCACGCTGGCAAGAAAACCCTCGTTACTAGAATTCCTGGTGTCCGTACCGCAATCCGCCACTGGTAGGCGGGGATAAAGGTCCCTAGGCGATCGAGATAACCCTCGTTAAGGAACTCGGCAATCTAACCCCGTAACTTCGGGAGAAGGGGGCCCGCCTCTTCGAGGCGGGGGCACGAAATCGGCCCAAGCGACTGTTTAACAAAAACACAGGTCTCTGCCAAAGCGAAAAAGCTGATGTATAGAGGCTGATACCTGCCCGGTGCTAGAAGGTTAAGGGGAGAGGTCAGGGCGCAAGCCTGAAGCTTTGAACCGAAGCCCTAGTGAACGGCGGCCGTAACTATAACGGTCCTAAGGTAGCGAAATCCCTTGTCGGGTAAGTTCCGACCCGCACGAAAGGTGTAACGACTTGGGCGCTGTCTCAACGGGGGACTCGGTGAAATTGAACTGGGGGTGAAGATGCCCTCTACCCGCAGCCGGACAAAAAGACCCTGGCAGCTTTACTATAGCTTGGCACTGAGCTTTGGCTGGGCATGTGTAGGATAGGTGGGAGGCTGTGAAGCTGGGGCGTCAGCCTCGGTGGAGCCGTCGGTGAAATACCACTCTTGTCCAGTTATGGTTCTAACCCGTGGTCGCGGGGACAGTGTCTGGTGGGTAGTTTGACTGGGGCGGTTGCCTCCTAAAAGGTAAC
>CAZODZ010000014.1:0-26185 GCA_964578745.1 uncultured Dehalococcoidales bacterium
GGCCAGTCGAAACCAACCCGGGCCGCGCGCCGCTGCAGCTTGACCGCGCGAGTCGGGCCGCTTCCATCGCCACTGGCAAGTATCCGGTGCTCTTCACCCCGCACGGTGTTGGAATCGCGTTGCTCATGCCTATTGCCGTCGCCTTCAATGGCAAGAATGTGCTCGAGAAGTCGTCGAGACTCGTCGGCCGGCAGGGGGAGCAGGTGTTTGATCCTGCGCTCACAATCTTCGACGACCCTACGCTGGAAGGACGGCCAACGAGTTCGCCGTTCGATGACGAGGGAGTACCTACGCGCCGTGTCAACCTTGTGAACCGCGGCATTGTCGGAGAGTTCCTGTACGACCTGCAGACGGCAGCGCAGGCAGGGGCAACCACAACGGGGAGCGGCCGCCGATCAGATGGACGCAGCCAGGTCAGGCCCGGTACAAGTGCGGTTGTCATCGAGTCAGGCAATCTCAGCTTCGAGCAATTGCTCAAGCAGATGGGGGACGGTATCGTTGTCGAAGAACTTATCGGCGCGGGACAGGGCAATCTGCTGGCGGGTGACTTCGGCGGCAACGTCCTGCTTGGCTACAGGGTGGAGGATGGGCGCATCGTCGGCAGGGTCAAGGACACGATGATCGCTGGCAACATATTTGAAGTGCTCGGTCGTAACGTTGCCGTTGGCAACGATGCGCGCTGGGTTGGCTCAACCCTCTGGACGCCCTCTCTCCTGTGCGAGGGAGTCTCGGTGTCCGCGGGCGGAGGTGCGACATGACACCACAGAGAAAGTTGCAGAAAGGCGTCACACTCACATTGCGAGAACGGCCTGATGTTGAGAAGTGCGTGATGTTGGCGTCGTGGCCGGGTATCGGCAACGTCTCCCTTATACTGGCACGCTACCTGGTGGCCAAGCTCGAGGCACAGGACTGGGGCGAGATAGATCCGGTCTACTTCTTCGAGCCGGTCGGCGTCATGGTGAAGGACAACGTTGTTGAGCAACCCCGCTTTCCCGAAAGCAAGTTCTATTACTGGCAGGACCCGACAGGGAAGCTGGGGCTCGTGGTATTCATCGGTGAGGAACAGCCGCAGATGAAGGGTTATGAGATGGTCGAGACGGTGCTGGATGCAGCGGAGCAACTTGGTGTGAGCAGGCTGTTCAGCGTGGCTGCGGCGGTCACGAAGATACACTACTCTGAGGAGACGAAAGTGTGGGGTGTGGCCACTGAGCCGGAGCTACTCGATGAGTTTGCGCGCCATAAGGTCATCCTGCGTGGAACGCTCAAGATAGCGGGACTCAACGGACTCGTGCTGGGTCGTGCCAAGCAGCGGGGACTCGAGGGCCTGTGTCTCCTCGGCGAGGTGCCCGGTTTTGCGACGCAGATGGCCCATCCCAAGGCGGCGCTCGCTGTCCTCAGCATCTTGGCCGAGATGCTCGGCATTGAGGTGGATACGTCTGAACTGGAAGCGCTGGCCCGCCAGTCCGAGATGGAGATGGACATCATATCGAAGCAGGCGACAGCGGCATACATCGACCAGTTCACCGAGCCAATATGGGAGCAGAGCGAGAGCGAAGAAGAAGAGGACGAGGATGAGGACGAGGACGAGGACGACGAGCAGAACTTCGGTCGCAATTGACCGTACATATAGCCGATGGTACTATCACAGACGGATGTCCGCTCTCACTGACCTGTACCGCCAGATGGCGGCCTGTAATGCGTGTGAGCTGGCCAGGGGACGTACGCAGGTGGTACCCGGGGAGGGTGCCGAGGATGCAGATATCCTCTTTATAGGCGAAGCCCCCGGCTTCAATGAAGACAAGCAGGGCCGCCCTTTCGTGGGTGCCGCTGGCGCCTTTCTTGATTCGCTTCTTGCCTCGGCCGGGCTGAACCGCAGTGATGTGTACATCGCTAACGTGGTCAAGTGCCGGCCTCCTAACAATCGCGATCCGTTGCCGCGCGAGATTGAGGCATGCAGAGGCTGGCTCGAACGCCAGATAGAGCTGATCAGGCCCAGAATCATCGTAACACTTGGCAGGTTCTCGCTCGCCAGATACATGCCGAATGAGAGTATCAGCAAGGTGCACGGCAAGCCCCGCCGGGTGGGCGATATCGTATGCTTCCCGATGTATCATCCTGCAGCGGCGCTGCACCAAGCGAACCTGAGGAAGGTGATTGAAGAGGACATGAAAAGGCTGCCCGTGCTGCTGAAATCTCTGGAGCGGACAGAGTCCGTAGAGCCTTCCGTGCAGGGCGGAGAGCAACTGTCCATGTTCTGAAGATACTGCTATGGCAGATATGTCCCGCTCCACTACCGCAACGGTCCCGACCCGTCCCGCGATCCGCAAACGACGACCCCGACGAAGACCAGGCTCTCACCGGTTGCGCGTCATCCCTCTGGGCGGACTCGGCGAAATCGGGAAAAACATGATGGTGTTCGAGTACGGCGCCGATATCATCGTCGTCGATGCCGGCCTGATGTTCCCGAGCGAGGACCTGCTTGGCATCGATCTGCTCATTCCAGACTTCACCTATGTGCTGGAGAACAAGGACCGTGTAAGAGGAGTCGTCATCACGCATGGCCACGAGGACCACATTGGCGCTCTGCCCTACCTCGCGCAGTCCCTCTCTGTGCCGGTGTACGCATCGAAGCTGACTGTGCGACTGATCGCAGCGAGTTCCAAGCAGAAGAGCGCGAGGTCGAAGCTCGACCTTCGAGAGGTGGCCCCGGGCGAGAAAATAACCCTCGGAAGCATGTCGGTTGAGTTCTTCCCGGTGTGTCACAGTATCCCCGATGCCATGGGCCTGATTGTGCACACCCCGATAGGCACAGTCGTTCATACGGGGGACTTCAAGCTCGACCACACTCCTGTCATTGGTGAACCGACCGACCTGCACAGGCTTGCCCTCATAGGCACGAAGCAGGTATTGCTGCTGCTGTCCGATTCAACCTACGTGGAACTGCCCGGGTACACCCCTTCCGAAGAGGTTGTCGCGGACTCGCTCGACCGCATTATCGGGGCCGCGCCCGGCCGCGTAATCATCGCGACATTTTCATCGCTGGTGTCCCGTCTACAGCAGGCATTGGACATTGCAGCCAAGTACAAAAGGAGCGTCATCATCACGGGACGCTCCATGGAGAACATTGTAAAGGTCGCGTCCGACGCCGGTTACCTTCGTATTCCGCCGAAAACACTGTCGCGTTACGAGCATGTACAGAACCTTCCGCGCGAGAAAATCGTTATCCTGACGACTGGCACTCAGGGCGAGCCCACTTCCGCGCTGGTGCGGATGGCGAACAGGGAGCACCCGCAGATTCGGATAGTGCCGGGTGATACTGTGGTCATGTCCGCGACGCCGATTCCGGGCAACGAGGCAACCGTGAGCAGGACGATTGATAATCTCTTCAGGCTGGGGGCAAACGTCATCTACGGTTCGGCCTCAAACGCTCACGTGCACGGTCACGGCAGCCAGGAGGAGTTGAAGACTATCCTCAATCTTGTGAGGCCGAAATATTTCATGCCCGTGCATGGTGAGTACAGGCACCTCGCACGGCATGCGCTGATTGCCGAGCAGATGGGGATACCGAAGGAGAATGTGTTTCTGCTCGACAACGGCGATGTACTGGAACTCACGGAGACGACCGGCAAGGTGGTTGGCAAGGTGCCGGCGAACGATATTGTCGCTAATGGCCTGATGACCGGCGCGCTCGACACGAGGATGCTGCATGACCGGCGGATACTGTCGCGCGATGGCATAGTGGTCGTGAGCGTTGCTCTGTTGCGCCGGAACGGAGAGCTGGCAGGGCCACCGGAGATAGTGAGCAAGGGCTTCGTTGATGCGCGGGTCAACAGCGAACTGCTGGCTGGCGCGCAGAAAGTTGTGACCACGGTGGCGACTCGCCGCCCTCTGCCGAAACGCAGGAGCACCCTGGAAGCGCGCATACGCGAGGCGCTCTCCAGATACCTCTATAATGAGACCCACCGGCGACCGGTCATCGTTCCGGTGGTGACGGGCCTGGAGACACATGGTGAAGACTGATCGAAATGCTCGGCGGGCCGCGAAGAGGACGAGGGTAACGAAAGGGCGCCAGCCGCGACCGGCGCGAAAGTCCCCGGTGTCCACTTCCTTGAAGGGACAGGCGAAGACCGGGCGCACCAGGATGTCAGGGCTGAGGCCGGCTGTGGTAGCGCGGCTGGTCCTGGTCATCGCACTCGGTGTGGCGGCTATCGTCTTCGGGCCGGCAGTTGCAGCGACAGCGTCGGATATCGGCACTGAACTTGTCCGCTCGTTTGGGCTGGGGCTCATCCTGCTTGCTATTGCTGTCGGCGTGCTCATATGGTTGATTGCGTCTGGTTTCAGGCCGCTCGTCAGGCGCTGGAACGCGTTTGCGGGTGGACTGCTCCTCGGGACCGGTATATGGGGCTTCCTTGCGCTGTTCAGGCCCTCGGGTGGCCTGTTCTGGACGGTGACGCTGGGCGGGCAGGTAGGCCAGGCTGTGCTGGGAGTGCCGAACGTCTGGGGTGCGGTACGGATAGCCGCGTTGCTTGTGGCGGGCATTGTCCTGGTGTGGCCCGGTCCATTGATGAGACTGTCGCGCTGGTTCTTCCGACCGCGCCCGCGCGCAGTGCCTGTGTACTCGATCTCACGGCAGCCCCCCCCGTCCAAACCGGCCGAACGGCCGGTGCTCGGAGAAGGGGCTGAGGACCGCATTGAAGCAGTACCTGCTATCGCGCCGCAGGCCTCGAAGATGCCGCCTGAGTTACCGTCGCCTGATACAACGCGTAGAGTCTTCCCCTTCGGCAGGCGCGAGACCCTGGCTCCTGCACCCCCGGCAGCGGCTGCAGCGGCGCCGACTGAGCCAGTGCGCGAACCTATAGTGACCCTTGGTGGATGGCAGATACCACCCGTCGATATCCTCGACAAGCCCCGGGAGGTGGAGCTTGACCGTGAAGAGATCGACAAACGGGCACGGCTTATCGAGCAGGCGCTCGACAGTTATGGCGTGGAAGCGCGCGTTGTGCAGATAAACACCGGCCCCACTGTAACGCAGTTCGGCGTCGAACCGGGCTGGGTCCGGAAGTACCGCAAGGTGATCGGTGAGAACGGTGAGGAACGGCAGGAAGAGGTCTCCAGGACGCGAATACGGGTTGACCGCATAACCGCGCTGGCCAATGACTTGGCGCTGGCCCTCGCCGCGCCGAGCATCCGCATTGAAGCGCCCATTCCCGGCAAGTCCATGGTCGGCATCGAAGTGCCGAACTCGGCCTTCGGTTCGGTCGCGTTGAGAAGTGTAATTGAGAGTACGACGTTCCAGAAGCTTCATGCGAAGACGAGGCTGGCCCTCGCGCTGGGGAAGGGCGCCGGTGGAGAAGCTGTAGCGGGCGATCTTGCCAGGATGCCACACCTGCTCATCGCCGGTGCTACCGGAAGTGGCAAGACAGTCTGTCTCGACTCTATCATCTGCTGCCTGCTGATGCACAACAGCCCGGACGAGCTGCGGTTGCTGCTGGTCGATCCCAAGAGAGTCGAGCTCGTGTCGTTCAGCGAGATACCACACCTTGCATCGCCAGTAGTGGTGGATACCGACAGGGCGGTCAAGGTGCTGCGCTGGCTGAACGCCGAGATGGACCGGCGTTACCGCGAATTTGCGAAGGCGAAGGTGCGCAACATTGAGGGCTACAACAGGGACCGTTCTCCCGGCGAGTCGATGCCGTACCTCGTGCTTGTTATCGATGAACTGGCGGACCTCATGATGGCCGCCTTTGACGAAGTGGAGCACACTCTCTGCCGGCTTGCACAGCTCGCGCGCGCCACCGGCATCCACCTTATCGTGGCCACTCAGAGGCCGTCGGTGGATGTTGTGACCGGTCTCATCAAAGCAAACTTCCCGACCCGCATCAGCTTCGCGGTGACATCGCAGGTCGATTCGCGCACCATTCTGGATACAGTCGGTGCTGAGAAGCTGCTGGGCCGCGGCGACATGCTCTATCTGCCGAGCGAGGCGGGCCGTCCCAAACGACTGCAGGGTGCGTTTGTGAGCGAAGTCGAGATGGAGAAGCTCGTGCAGTTCTGGGCCAGTCAGCGGCGCCAGGAAGGCGCGCTCATCAGTCCGGAAGAGCTCGAGAGCGAGAGTGGCCCGTGGCAGAAGACGCCGGTAGCTGACCCGATGCTCGAGGAAGCGCGTAAGCTTGCTGCTGAGCACAACCAGATATCCGCTTCGTTTCTGCAGCGCAAGCTGAGAATCGGCTATCCACGTGCTGCGCGCATAATGGAGCAGCTCGAGGCGGAGACACCGTCCGAAGGTCAGGGAGAGGAACCCCCGCCACAGGCTGGCTAGGCCCCGTACTTGTTCAGCTTCAGTGCGTTGGCCATTGCCAGCGGCATCAGTTCCATCGCATGAATATGTCCGAGTCCGCCCGCCAGGCACGCGCTCTCGGAGAACTCCCTGACCATATCCGGCCGACAGTAGCGGCCGTTCAGAATTACAGGGATGGGATGCCAGCTATGCTGGGCCAGGGCCGCCGGCGTTGAGTGGTCGCCGGTGACAATGACTACATCGGGGCCGAGCTCCAGCACGGAGGGCAGGAACTCATCGAACGCCTCTATGGCCTTGACTTTTGCCTCGAAATCACCGTCTTCGCCGCAAGCGTCCGTCTTCTTGTAGTGCAGGAAGAAGAAATCGTAACTGTCATAGTTGTTCTTCATGGCGGCGAGCTGGTCGGCGAGTGTCTCTCCCGCCGGAAGGATGTTCATGCCCACGACCCGGGCCACTCCGCGGTACATCGGGTATGTTGCAATACAGGCAGCCGTCAGGCGATAGATGTCGTGCATGGAAGGGTAGTCGGGGTGCCTGGAGAAGCCGCGGAGCAGCATCATATTTGCTGGATACCTGTCTTTCAATAACCCGCGCGCCTGTTCGACCAGTGAGTCGACAAGCTGAGCTGTGCGGCGGGCCCCGGAGCTGAGCGCCCTTGCGGAAAGCGCCTTCATGCCTTCGTGTTGCGGGTCCGTATCTGCTATCTCGTCGGAGAGGTCTTCTCCCCGCAGGCGGATGACGAAACGGTGTTCTTTGCCGGAGAAGAAGGAGACTTCGACGCCTTCCAATCTCACACGGTCGTTCAGCAGGTCACACAGTTCACGGTTGAGTTCGCCCGGTATCCTTCCGGCGCGGCGGTCTGTGATGCGGTCTGCCTCGTCTACCGTGCAGAAGTTGCCGCGGGCAACGATGTCGCCCTTGTTGACCTCGATGTCCAGCCCAAGCGCCTCCACAATGCCTCTGCCGAGCTGGTAAGTGATGGGGTCGTAGCCGAACAGAGCGAGGTGGCCGGGAGCGCTGCCAGGCGTGACTCCGGGGCTGACGGTATGCTGCATGCCGCAGATGCTCTGGGCGGCGAGCCTGTCAAGATTGGGTGTCCGGGCTGTCTCCAGTTCCGTCCTGCCCGTGCGTGGATCAGGAAGCCCACCGAGTCCGTCCAACACGAGCATGGCGATCTTGGAAGGAGTAACCTGGGCCAGCTTTCGCAATTCGTCTGAAGGCAGCATGCGGGTATTGTAGTGGCTCGCCGGGGGAATTGACAATCGCATGGGGCCGCACGTAGTATGCTCCAGCTATGGACAATACACGAAGTGGCAGCCCTGTACTTGTAATAGACATCGGTGGTACGAAGATAGCCGCGGCATTTATCAGTCGTTCAGGTGAGGTACTGGGACGTTGCCGCATGGAGACGCCGGATACGCGTGATGCGGCGGATATCGTGGCGGCCGCTGTGCGCGTTGCGGGCGCGGCTGCCAAGGAGAGCGGACAGGCACTCTCGGATGTGGAGGTTGCCGGTGTCTCATGTGCTGGCATCCTGAACACCACGGATGGCGTGATGGTGTTCTCTCCGAACATTCCCGCCCTGCGGCGTACTCCCTTGCGGGGCATGCTCTCAGAGCGACTCCGGTGTGATGTGCGGCTGGGCAATGATGCCAATCTGGCCGCCTTGGGGGAGTGGCACTTTGGCCTCAAACGGGAGGTCAGCAACCTCGTGTACGTCACCGTGAGCACCGGCATCGGTGGAGGGGTGATTTCGGGTGGGAAACTCGTCGAGGGTGCATGTGGTGCAGCAGGCGAGGTTGGCCACATGACCATCGATGTAAACGGGCCGAAGTGTCCTTGTGGCCGCAATGGCTGCTGGGAGTCGCTTGCGTCAGGGAGGGCGCTTGCTGAGAGGACGGTCCAGCGGATAGAGGAGGGTGAAGCAACGATTGTCGGGCACCTCGCCGGCGGTGATATGCGCAACGTTGATGCTCAGCTTGTGGATATTGCTGCCCGACAGGGAGACAAGCTCGCCATAGAGATGATATCTACCACTGCCTACTACGTTGGCGTAGGACTTGGGAATCTCATCAACCTGTTCAACCCGGAGGTGATCCTGCTCGGCGGTGGGGTTACCAAGATAGGTGACGCACTCATAGGGCCGGCGGCGCGTATTGCCCGCGAACGGGCCTATGTCAGCCAGGCATGCGACGTTGATATCCGGCCAGCGATGCTGGGCGACGATTCTCCGCTGTTTGGCGCCATGGTTCTCGCACTTGGTTTGGAGGAGTGAGATGGGCAAAGCTGGCTCAGGTAGCATCAGTCAGTATTGTGAGAGGAGGTAGGACAGTGCCATTTGGTTCAGGTCTCATCTTTGGAGTTGCGAGTCTTGTATTCGGAATAGTTGTCATGATCTTCCCGAAGATACTCAACTACCTCGTTGGCATCTATCTGATAATCGTGGGGCTCATAGCCATCTTTGCGCGGTGAGTCGCCCCGGCAAGAGTAGCGGTCTCATATTGACCTGACTGCGACTGCTGGTTCGAGCATTTGAAATGCTCGGAGAGCTGTGATAGACAAGTGGTTACAGGGCCGAACCGGAGGAGGGCTAACCGCGATGGCAATGTACATGACCATGGTCAAGTTTACCCACCACGAGGCAAGAGGGATTTCCAGTTTCTGCAAGGAGTGGCAGGAGGGCGCACGCCGCATCGAGGGGCTTGGTGTCAAGCTTATCGGTTCGTACGGCGTGCTGGGACCATACGACATGGCGTTCATCTATGACGCGCCCGATCGTGAAAAGGCAGCAAGTGTGCCGCTTTCCATCTCCTATCTTGATCCGAGTATCCAGACCGAAACGTGGTCGGTTATTCCGATGGAGGAGTTCGTCGAGCTTACCGACACGCTGCGACCCTGAGTCTGCCCGCTGCGGCAGGCGTATGTTCCTGCCATGAACTACTTTGCCTACGGTGTGAACCTGAGCAAGGGGCACATGGCGAAGCTTTGCCCCGGCGCGAAGCCGCGGTTCAGCGCAATCCTGCCGAACTACAAGCTGCAGTTCACGCTTTCCTCTCGCACGGAGGGTGCCACGGCGACATTGAAACTGACACGTGGTGAAAGGGTGCCTGGTGCTGTCTACGAGATAGACTCGGCCTGTCTCAGGGCGCTCGACAGGTATGAGGGTTATCCCCGGGACTGTGACCGTATCAATGTCATCGTCTTCAATGACTTCGGCGACGCAGTCGAGGCGGTGACGTACATGAGGACCCGCCGGTTGCCGGAGGGCCAACCAAGCGGCGACTATCTCAAACTGCTTCAGCAGGGATATCGGGACTGGGGCCTCATCTAGCGCGCGAGTAGACGCGGTAAGAGGCGCTGGCGGCCGCCGCAGGCGCTCCTTTATTATTCAGTCTGCCCTAGGAGGCCGGGACCACGCGCCAGATGTCCTGAGCACACGTGTAGCCCAAGATCTCGCTTTGCGTCTTGCGTCCGTTGGCGATCTCGATCATGAAGTTGAACAGGTCCTCGCCCACGGCATCGATGTCCGTCAGCGCTTTCTCTATGTCGACCAGGTAGTCGAGCAGATCGGGGTACTTCCTAAAGTGGTCCTTGCGCGCGGTCAGCTTGATTACAGGGACCCACGGAAAGCCGTACGGGGCCGCACCTTCGGTCGAGTACGTGATAATGTTGCAGCCGCCTGCGGCGAGCCCTGTGACCGACATCATGTCGTTGCCCGGCGTGTTCATGAACCACATGCCTTTGCCTTCAGGAATGACCGCGTAGTCGACCACCTCTGTGAGGGGAGTCGTACCGCCCTTATGGATGGCGCCGAGCGCCTTCTCCTCGATCGAACTGATGCCATCCTCGACGTTCTGTGCATCCGGGTTCGCACGGAGGAAGTCGATGCCGGAGGACTTCAACCATTGCTCGAAGTCGCGGACGACCTTGAGCATCTTCTGCTTGACCTCATCATTCACTGCGCGCTCGGCGATGATGTGCTCGGCGCCGATGACCTCCGTGGTCTCGCTGAAGCCGCCATTGCCCCCGTGCTTGATGACGTTGTCGAGGGCCCGCCCCTGTGCTGCGTTGGTGACGGCGCCTGAGAGTGGAGTCGAGCCGCCGCATTCGACCCCGTGGCGCAGCTTGGATATGGGGCAGGGCTCGCGCCGGATGCGTGATGCGTCCGCTGCCATGCGACGCACGGAGTCGATCCCACGCTGTACGGCGACCATCACACCGCCCTCAGTATGAATTTTACATACGTCAACGGGCTTTCCAGTCTCTGCAATCATGTGGGCGATGCCGTCCGGGTCGGAATCAGCACAGTCCGGCCCCACTACGAGCACTCCGTAGAGGTTGGGATTCTTGCCGAGGTTTGCCAAGGTCCGCTCGACCACCTCCTTGTCCGGTGGGATGAGGCCGCACACCTGCTTGTGCGTGAATAGGCGTGCGTCCTCGATGGCGTTGGCTATCCATGCGCCGGGGTCATTGGCGCATGCGGCGCTCACGATGACGCCGATCAGGTTTCTGGTTCCCGCTGTTCCATTCGGCCGTGGATATCCCCAGAATTCCATTCCCTGCCCTCCTTTATGTTATGTGATGGAAGCCGCCTTGAGGCGCAGGCCTACCATGTTGTGGATATGGACGTGTTCGCCCGCCTCGATATCTCTGGTCGCTTCGCCGATGGCCTGACCGTACTTGAGGACTTGCTGGCCCTTCTTTATGGGCTCAACGGCGAACTTGTGCTGGTAGGCGATGGGCTCGATGAGCATCACATGCTTCGTCTGTCCCCCGACGGGCAGGTCCAGTACCGTGCCCTTTTCCAGGTCCATGAGGGCCACGGCGGTGTTGTCCTGTGCATTGAACACGATAGCCTTGATGGTCATGCCTTCCCCCTTCAATTGCGCCAGTCGTTCAGGATACGCGGAACCGGTCGACCGTATCCTCATCCAGGTCGATGCCGAGTCCCGGTCCCTGCGGTATGTGTACGTATCCCTCTGCATCTATCTCCATCTTCTGCCTGGTAACGTCCCAGCGCATCGGTGTCTCCTCCACGCAGTACTCGAGAATGAAGCTCGATTTCCGGGCTGCGAGGAACTGCAGGCCAGCCGCGAGGTTGATGCCCGTTGTGTAGAAGTGGTTGACCACCCTGAGGCCCTTGTCCTCCACGTAGTCGGCTATCCGCATCGCCTCGGTAAACCCGTTCCTCGCGAGGTCTATCTGCGCGATGTGGATGCCTCCGCGGTCGATCAGGTCCTTCCACGCGAACCTCCCGGCCTCACCTTCGCCGGCGGCGATAGGTATCCGCGACGAGTTGCTCAGCTTCATGTACCCCTCGAGGTTGTCCTGCTGCAGCGGCTCTTCCAGCCAGAGGATGCCGTACTCCTCGAACTGGTGGGCGCGCCGTATGGCCGTCATGGTGTCCCAGCAGCATCCAGCGTCGATGAGCACGTCGTTGTTCGGCCCTACCCCGCGCCTTGCGCCCTCGACGAGATCCAGGTCAACCTTCTCGCTCTCGCCCATCGGGTGCCAGCCGAACTTCACGGCTGTGTAGCCATTGCTGACCCACTTGCGTCCTATCTCGGCGGTCTCATTGCCGTCCTGTCCGAAAAGAATGCTGGCGTATGCCCTGATCTTCGAATGGAACGCTCCGCCAAGCAACTGGTGAATGGGCTTGCCGTAGTACTTGCCAGCGAGGTCCCAGAGGGCCATGTCGATGCCACCCATGGCGTGCATCACGACCGCTCTCCGGCCGTAGTAGAAGGTGGCCTGGTACATCTTTTCCTGCAGGACGCGCATGTTGAGCGGGTTCTCGCCCACGAGCAGGCGGGCGAGTCCTGAGGTGACGGAGTGGCTGAACGGTGCCTCGATAGCGGCTTTTGCGACTCGCGATGACGAGTCTATCTCGCCGATCCCGGTGAGCCCCTCGTCGGTATGAATCTTCACGATGAGCGCGTCCTGGCCGGAGGAGCATTTATCCTCTATCTGCTCCTCGGGCAGGCGTAGTTCGATTGCCTCCACATTAGTTATCTTCACTGTGTTTCCCCCCTCGTGCCATCTATATGCAGAAGGGCCCGTTCAGGCCCTTGTCAGGTTCTAGAGGAAGCCGTATTTCCTGTAGACGTCCCGCAGAAGTGCCCCTCTCAGGAGCTCCTCTCGGAACGTGTCCTCACCGCTGGCTTTTTCCAGAGCCTTGTCGATCACCTCGTCGGCTATCTGCTGTGGGATGACGATGACACCATCAATGTCGGCGAGCACGATATCACCCTCGTTGACAAGGACTCCACCACACTTGACGGGCCGGCCATACTCGAGGACTATGCTCCGCCCCTTTGAGTCCAGTGGCCGTGTGCCGGTCGCGAACAGGGGAAACTTCATGTCCCGTATCCTCGCGACGTCGCGCGTGTAGCCGTCGATAATCGCGCCACGTGCCCCCCTCGCCCGGGCCGCTGTTGAGAGCAGCTCGCCCCAGAGGGCGGTCTCTGTGGAACAGTTCGTGCCCGCGACCAGCACGTCGTTCGGCTTGAGCGTATCCACCGCCGCGATCTCATTCTCGTACGGGTTCTGCTTGAGTTCGTAGATGTCCACGCTCAGGCAGGTGTGTGCCCTGCCGGCAACCACTGCGCCGGGCCACACCGGGTTGATATCCGCACGCATTGCCTGGTTGTAGTAGCCCATCGAGTCAAGAATATCCGAGATCACCGATGAATACAGCCTCTGCTCCATGGTCTCGAACAGTTCGCTGTCATCCCTGTACTTCATATGCTTCATCACCCCTTTCAGACACATGCAAATTGCAACCACATGAGATGGATTGCACTCTGCCTGCAGAAGATGCCACCCAGCAGTGTCACTATATGGGGGTGCTTGTGAAGTGTCAATAAGTCACTGGCGGTGTCACCGTCCCGGCTGACTATGACTTCCGTCCGGACCCAGTCGAGATAGGGCAGCGTTTCCACCAGCTACTGCCAGGGCAATTACTTCGGGGATGTCGTAGCTGTGAAGGGCTGAGACCACCTTCCCCACGCGTTCAAGGGCATCAGCCGTGGCCTTGACCACCATAAGGACCTCGTCATCGGGGCTTTGACCTGATCCTCCCACCGGAAGAGAACGGACGCCCGGCACGTCAGGTTGGCGCATGCGCAGGCGCGCTGTCTGAGAAGCTCTGCCGAGATGCGCTTGGCCTCTTCGACGTTCGCCGTCATGATCAGGACGGCCACTACCTGTCAAGCGTTCATTGCGGTTTCCCCACGGGGACCAGGTAGAGAACGACCTCTCCCTCTGGACAGCCCAGCGCGGTGCCAACGCTCCGGGTGCGGAATGCTCCCACCGGCACGGAGGCGAGGCCAAGAGCGGTGGCCTGGAGGAGCACGTTTTCCGCCGCATGGCCGACGTCGAGATGCACGTACATCGTGCCCCTGTCTCCATATACGCTTGTAGTGCGTTCGTAGCGGGCGGCAAACACGACGATGGCCGCCGCGTCACGTATGAACGCCTGCTGCAGTGCGAGTTCCGACAGCTCGGCACGCATATCGCCACTCCTCAATTGCGCAAGCGAGTGCGAACTGGTCTCATAGCGATAGAGTCCAGGTTCGAGCCCGGCAATGTTGCCCGCGACGAGATAGGTTATCAGGGGATAGGTGGCCCCTGCGGAAGGTGCAGCCCTGAGCTGTCCTCCGCCGGTCTGGCCTTGTGCGGCCCAGAGCAGTTGTGCGACCTCCTGCAGGGCCAGCGGTTCGTTTCTGTATGACCTCTGTGAGCGTCGCCTGGCTATGGCGGCCTCAACGGAGAGGCTGCCTGTCGTCCTCGGTTCTGGAAGTTTCATGGCCGTATCTCCTCTGGTCGTCGCTTGCTCGCGGTATTCCACAAGAGGGTAGCAGAGACGGTGCCGCTGCTTCACATGCTGACAACCTCTACTGTCTCGCAACGGACCACGGGAGATTGGTGGCTGCGTGCTGGAATGGTGTGGGAGCGTCTAAGTTCGCTTCTGTGGTGCAGCCTCTTCGACTACTTGCTGTATTACGATTCGAAGGTCGATCGCCTCTGCGAGGATGTCTGAGCTCTTCTGCGCGGCCGCTATCTCATGGTCGCAGGACCTGGCTGGTCTCACAAGGAGCCGTAGCCACGATGGTGCACGCAGCACACGGATCTGGGCAACCGCGCTGTTCTCAGAGCAATCAAGGGCCTCGGCGAGGCGGAGCATTCCCGCGAGCGGTCGCACCCGCCAGGGTTCGACCAGTGGTACGCCGGGCAGTTGTTCTCGAGGGTCTCCTTCATGCCACAGTACGCAGTACAACAGCGCGCACCACTCCCGTTTCTCTATCTGCCGGAGCCTCAGCTGCTGGGGGTCCTCCACGGCCCTTTGAAGCAGCTGGCACGAAAGCACGTTATGGCTCTCTTTCCTATGTTGCGAGGGTCTCTGTTCTTCTGTGATAGCGGAGAACACATGGTGGGCTACGGCCGATGCGCCGATGTCGTGTACGAACCCTGCGGCTGTGAGCAGCCGCCGGTCTTCCGGCATCAGCGCGGGGATAAGACCACCGAAGGAGAGCTGGTCGAACAGAGAAGTGGCGAGTTGCGATACTTTTCGGCTGTGGCGCGCACCATGACCGAAATCGAAGGTAGCTGCCAGTTGCTCAAGTGCATTGACCTGCATGCCGGTCATTCTGAACAACATCTACCTTATCACGCAGCACCAAGAATTTAAAGAGGCTGCTGCCGGCTCGTTGGTAGTGACCGACAGGGGCGATTATTGAAGGCGCTGGCACGGGAGGGGACACCACTTCACCTGGGCAGCCGGGCCGCCCATATCCGGCTGCAGACGTTCGGAGCCTATGCGGTTGAGTCCCAGCTGGCAACGAGTTCATTTGCACCTGCCTGCCGGTACAGCTCGCGTGCCCTTTCATGGCAGGTCATGACGATGACCTGGCGGCGCTTTGCGAACTCGACGAGGGCCTGTACTGCCCTGGGACCGCGTTCATCGTCGAAGTTGACGAGTATGTCGTCCATGATGACCGGCAGCGGCTCAGCGTTCTGCTCGTACTGCTCAATGAGGCCGAGTCGCAGTGCGAGATAGAGTTGCTCTCTCGTGCCACGGCTGAGCTGCTCCACTGTACGGTCAAAGCCTTCGTGGTCCCGCACGTGCAAGCTGTTGTCATCCATCGACTTGATAAGTTTCACGTAACGCCCGCCAGTTATTGTGCAGAACGCGTCCTGCGCGGCACGAATGACTTCCGGCTGCCGCTCCTCTTCGTAACGCGAGACGGCACTGTTGATGCCCCATAGGGCGATCCGTGATGTCAGCCACTCCCTCCACGCATCCTGCAGTCGCTGCTTCAGGGTCTCGATTTCGGCCTCACGGGCGACAAGCTCCTGCTCAGATTCGAGTGCTTCGAGTTCGCTGTCCAGCGCGCCGACCTTCCTGTTTGTCTCTGCAAGCTCAGACTCGAGAGAGTTGATCCTCATCTGAGTCGAGTCGAGTTCACTCCGTATCTCTTCGAGAGGGGTGTTCTCGACGGTTTCGACGAGGGCGTGGTATGCTTCTCCCGGCCCCACCCTGCTCTCAATGTCATGTCGTAGCTGCTCGATGGTCTGGCGGAGCTGCACGGCCTTGCGGAAGCGCTGGTACCTTTCCTCTATCTCCGCCGGTGTGGAGACTCCAAGGGACGCAAGCATCTCGCGGAGGGCGTTCTCTTGGCGTTTCCTCTCGTCCTCGAGGTCACGCAGACGCTGTTCAATCGTGTGAATGTCTGCCGTGAGTGATTCGCGCCTGGCCCTTGCTGTCCTTGCCTCGGTCAGGCGGGTTTCGAGCAACTCGATGCCCGCCGCGACGTCAACGCCGGAGAATGTGCCTCCCGTAGCCTGCGCGACTGCCCGGTACCTGTCGTCGATGTCGGCGAGGGTCTTGCGACATTGAGCAATCTGCGCCTCTGTCTCGTCGACGTGCTGCAGCTCGCGAGAGGCATCCTCGATCGTGCGCAGCGTCTCGTCCTTTGCCTCGGGCGAGAGTGTCGGTGAGAGTCCGACCCGCGTAAGGCAGTTACTCCACTCGATCTCAGCTGCGAGGAGCGACTCCTCCGCCTTCTGTACCTGCGCCTGAAGCTGCTCTGCCACGGGATCGCGCCGCGCGCCGGCCGACGTGCCCGGCAGGAACGTGATGATCAGGCCTGTAACCGCAGCGACAGCGGACAGGAGCGCCACTGCGATCTCTCCGTTCTTGGCCGCAATTGCGGCGCTGACTCCTCCAAACGCAAGGACAGCTGCTCCTGCTATGCGTAGGGCCGTGGGGATAGCTGTCTTCTCCGTGGCTCGTGCGAGGACTTGATCACTGTGCATCTCGAGCTTGCGCCTAGCATTATTGAGTGCCTCGGCTCTCTGTTTGAGCTCTGTCTCCTGCTGGCGCAGCAAGTCCCGCTGACCTGCCGTAAGGACAAACGTGCGCAACTTCTCTACAGTCCAGTCACTGCCGAGAGTCGCGAGGCGTTGTTGCAGTCCCGCCTGGCTTGCGGCTGCTCGGTTGCTCAGGTTGGGAAGCTGCTCCTCGCGTATGGAACGATAGCGGGTTACCGCCTGGGATAACGAACGGATATCGCTCTCGTGCTCCAGGAGCGCGGGGTCGTACGTGACGCGCTCAAGCGACTCCAGCTTCTCCTTCAAGTCGCTCTGCCTGCTCTCTATCTGTTTGGCAAGCTCTCTGAGGGACAACTGTCGCTCGTGGAGTTCCGCGATTGTCTCATCGGTTACTTCGCGGACCTTGCCCATAGCTGTGAGCTCCTGTTCGGCTGCGCGCATGTCATGAACGACCGCGTAGAGCTGTTCCTGCGCCTCCCGTGCACGCAGCTCGGCCCGGGCACGCCTCAGCGCGGTAACAAGGTCTTCCGCGGTGGCCTTGAGAGAGTCACGTTCGCCTTTCCGGGCGTCGTAACCAGCGAGTCGCTGGTGTTCCTGCTCCACGCTGCGCGTGCGTTGCACTATCTCGTCGGCGAGCTGCTTCATGACCTGAGTGCGGCCTCCCTTTGTAAACAGCTCGTCGGCCCGCTTCTCGAAATGGCCTCTCAGCGCTGCTGGCCACACGCCGCCGAGCCCGGCGCCGTACAGGCGGTCGCGTATTTCGGGCACACTGGTAACATCTGTCTCAAACAGCTCGGAAAGACCGAGTGAGAACACGTTCCTGTAGAGGTCGCCGGAGGCATAACCGAGCAGTGCTTTGAACTCATCCTCGCTGAGAGAAGCTCCGCTCGACGTCGTTACAGTGAGCGGCCCGTTGCCCCTGCCGGTGCTGCGGAAGACGTCGATTACCGTTCCGTTCCTCAACTCGCACGTGAGACGGCCAGCGTTCCTGTCTACGCCGGTGGGCATATACTGGTTGAACCTGGCGCGCCTGTCAGGGAACCCGAACAGAATGCGGCGCACGAACTCGAGCAGGCTGGTCTTTCCGAACTCGTTAGGACCGTAGAGGACGTTCAGCCCTGTGGATAAGCCGCGCACATGCACGTTCTCCAGGACGCCAAACCTAATCACGTGTATTGCGCGGAGCTGCATCTTAGTCCTCTTCGAGTACAAGATCGAGCGTCTGGTGCATCGCCTTCTCGATGAGCTGCCGGAACTCCTCCTCTGTCACTCTCTCGACAAGCCGGCTCAGCATGCTCTGGGTCACATCCCTTTCCAGCTCTTCCTTAAGCCGTTTCATCTCCTGTGGGTCCGCTTCGAGCAGGGAGGTATATGCCCGTACGATATCGCCAGCGAAGTCCTGCTGCGTTCGGAGTTGCTCGATGTCGTATGGTGCGCGGGTCATGAGTGAGAGCCTTTCCAGCCAGACCCATTGCTCGCGTGCGAACAGGTCGGTCCTTATGCTCTCTGCAAGTTCCGTTATTGTGTTGCCCCGGGTGAGTTCCCGTTGCAGCGGCGTGTGTCCGGTGAGGCTGAGTCTCGCGACCAGATACCGTCCTTCTGCCTGCTCTGCAGCCGAGGTACACGCAGTGGTAATCTCCTGTCGGATGGCATCAATGGAGGAACATTGGGTCACGTCAACCTCGCCCCTGAAGTACCGTACGGTATCGGTAGCGACAAACCTGATGTCTGGTGGCTGACTGTTGTGGAGCGTGACGATGCAGCAGCCCTTTGCGCCAGTCTCGTTCGGATGTCTGCTCTGGGAGCAGCCCGGGTACACGATTGCAGGGCCGTCAGTCCTGAGGGTGTGGTGGGTGTGCACATGGCCAAGGGCCCAGTAAGTGAAACCCTTGGATGATAATTCCTCGATGGTGGTGGGTGCGTAGGGCTCGTGGCCCGTGTTGCTTCCAACGTTGCAGTGCAGGACTGCTATCGATGGAATGACCTTTTCCGGCGCAGCGAACCGTGCTGCGAGATCGTCCTTGATATCCTCTTTCGCGAAGCTGATGCCATGGACCGTTGCAGCGACTGTGCCATTGCGACGAACTTCACAACTGTCAACTTCACGTGTGCCGAAGAAATGGGTCTCCTGCGGCCACTCGAGCGTGTTGCTCCAGCCATCGACAGGGTCATGGTTGCCGAAGGCTACGAACGAAGGGATGCGATTGTCAGCCAGGCGCGCCAGGCCGTCCCGGAAGCGGAGCTGCGCCCTTAGGCTCTTGTCCCTGCTGTCGTACACATCTCCGGCGACAACGACGAAATCGACTTGCTCCCGGATAGCGAGTTCCACGATGTTGTCCCACGCACGGAACGTCGCCTCGTTAAGAGTCCGTGCAACGTCGTCGTTGACATGCGAGAGCCCGCGAAACGGGGTGTCAAGGTGGAGGTCGGCGCAGTGAACAAACCTGATGCTGCTGGCCATATGCTTGCTGTGGTAATGCGGGAGCTTCTGCCGATTATACCGTCTGGATGCGGGAACCGTACAGGGTGGTCTCACTTACCTGGTACGCTCTAGCGGGCCCCCATCTCAATAAGCTGAATGAGTACATTTAAGCACTTGCTGCGTGCTCACCAGTTCTCAGATGCGAAAGCCGGTACTGTCCTCTCCGGGCTCGAGTTTGTTCTCTTTTCAGATACTCAAGGCATGCCGTTGGCGGTGCTGCTGTTGAAGAAGAGGTGCAGACCGTCAGCCTCTAGGCCACGTGGTGGACCGTGCGACGTGTGAGGCCGTTGTCGCATAGCGGAACAGGTCGTTACCGGTGTACGTGGCCATGTCGGCGAAGCCGAAGCCGCTAACAGCCAGTGTTTCAGGGTTGACAGTGAACCGATCTGTCTGCCGCTGCTGCTGTAGTGCGCCGTCGGCGGGGCAGGTCCATATGTTCTGGTCCACCGTGCCGGGAATGCGCTGCCGATGCTGCGGGCGCAGCTGATGTTCTCACGCCGGGCAACGTCGCAGGGTTCGGCGCACTTGTTGTGCTTATGATGGCTGTCGGTCGACTGCAGCCGGACGTGGCTCCTGACATCGACCGTGACGGGTCGTTGAGAGCGGTTGGTGCCGATCTGTTGCTTAGCCGAGCTGTGAGGCGGCAGCCTTGCTACTCCTCCTGCAGTCCGTTGAGCCGCTTGCCGTACTGCCACAGGCATGCCATGACCTGTCCAACGTCCTCGGCGCTGCGGTACACTGGGATGATGCGCGTCATCGACTGTACAACGTCCATGCCCTCCGGGCGGGAGAAGTAGCAGATGGACATGGGCTTGCCCGTCTCTTGCTGTATCTCTTCGAGGCCACGGAGCAGGCGCTCCTCGGGAGGGAACGGCCGCGAGTGCAAGCCGATGATTGCTCCATCGATGTTGTCCAGCCGGAGCACGGTGTCGGCGCATTTGAGCAATGGGTCGACCCGCAGGTCTGCAGCAAGGTCGATGGGATTCCTCAGCGACGCAAACGGCAGTGCGTCGGCCTCCTCCCGCAGCTTGCGTTGGAGCCTGAAATCGAGCTCGGGCACCTTGAGTCCGTGCTCAGCAAGGAAATCTGTTGTGGCCACTCCGAAGCCGCCACTCGGGCCAACAATGGCGAGCCTGTTGCCCCTGAGAGGCGGCTGCATGTCGAATGCCATGGCTACGTTCAGCAGGTCGTGCGTTCGAGTCACTTCTATTACGCCGGTCTGCTTGAAGAGGGCGTTGTAGACCGCGTTTGCGCCTGCGAGTGCGCCCGTGTGTGACGCGGCCGCACGCGAGCCGTCGTCCGTTCGTCCGAACTTCATGACGATAACGGGCTTCTTCCTGGTGACTTCACGGGCGACTTTCATGAACTTGCGTCCGTCGCGAAGGCTTTCGATGTAGCCCATGACGACGCGTGTGTCGTTGTCCTGGCCGAGGTACTCGAGGTAGTCGGAGAACCTGGTGACGGCTTCGTTGCCGCTGCTGATGAAGGCGTTGAACGGGAGGTGGAGATGCAGTCCATAGTTCAACGTGGTGACGCCATAAGTGCCACTCTGTGAGATAAAGGACAGGTGGCCCGGCTTGCTTTGCAGGGGTTCCATCGTTGCAACCAGTCGGGCCGGGAAGCTGCAGACTCCCATGCAGTTTGGTCCGGCGACCGGCAGCCCGGCCTCCTCGCAAAGTGCTTTTAGTTCAGCCTCGCGCTTCCTGCCCTCAACGCCGGTCTCGCCAAAGCCCGCTGTAATCACGATGAGACTGCGGACACCCATGGCGATGGCGTCCTTCACCGCCGCGAGGACGAACGGCGCAGGTATCACGATGAATGCGAGGTCGACCGATTCCGGCAGGTCCCGCAGACTCTTGTAGGACTTGATGCCGAGGACCGTGTCCGCGTTAGGGTTGACCGCGTAGATGCGACCGGGGAACCCTCCGGTCTTGATGTTGTTAAGAACGCCGAATCCCCACTTGGTCGTGTCTTCGGAAGCTCCGACAACGGCGACGGACTCGGGGTGGAACATGTATTTCAGTTTGTGCACGTTCGAGACCTCCGCGGGAAAAGTTGGGCAATCAGCGCAGCGATAGGGCCTCTGTGCGGTGTAAACACCTCAAGGCAGCCGACTTTAGAGAGGCGGCGATCTGTCACTGACAACCCGATACAGCAGCAATTCTGCTGAAGAAATGCGGCGAGGTCAAGTGGCATTTGTGTCGCGTCTACATGCTAGCCGGTGTTGCGCCTCAGGTATTCGCCATACTGGTGCAGCGCTGACATAACCTGTCCTACTGCTTCAGGGTTTCCGTAGACGGGAATACGTGACGTCATGCGCTGGATGACGCCCACGCCTTCGGGGCGGGCGTAATAGCAGATGAGCACCGGTTTGTGGCTCGAAAGATGCAGCCGCTCGAGTGTCCTGATGCTCTCCTCTGCCGGTGGGTATGGTCGGGAGGGGAGTGCCACGATGAGTCCGTCGATGAAGTCCTGCTGCAACACGATCTCGGCGCATTTCAGCAGCGGCTCCGGCCGGAGGTCTGCTGCGAGGTCGATCGGGTTCCGAACGGATGCATACGGCATCGTCCCTGCCTCGTTTCTGATGCGCTGCTGTAATTCGACACTGAATGACGGTACCTCGAGACCGTGTTCCTCCAGATAGTCGGTCACCGCCACCGCAAAGCCGCCGCTCGCACCGACCGATGCTATGCGAGGTCCCCTGAGTGGAGGCTGCATGGAGAAGGCCATGGCGACGTTGAGCAGGTCCTGCGTGCGGGTGACTTCCACGACCCCTGTCTGGCGAAACACAGAGCTGTACACCGCGTGGGAGCCCGCCAGGGCACCGGTGTGAGATGAGGCAGCCAGCGAGCCCTTCTGCGTGCGGCCAAACTTCATCACGACCACAGGTTTCTTCATGGTGACCTCTCGTGCCACGCGCACAAACTTCTCTCCGTCGCGCAGGCTCTCGATGTAGCCCATGATGACGTGTGTCGCGGGGTCATTGCCAAGGTACTCCAGGTAGTCGCTGAACCGTGTGACTGCCTCGTTGCCGCTGCTTACGAAGATGTTGAAACCCAGGCCTGTGCGGACGCCATAGTTCAGCGTGGTGATTCCGTATGTACCGCTCTGAGAGATGAAAGAGATGGTCCCGGGATCGCTCCTGAGCGACTCCATCGTACCGGCGAGATGGACTGGAAATGAACAGATCCCCATGCAGTTGGGTCCGACTGCAGGAATCCCCGCGCGCTCGCACAGGGACCGTATCTCCGACTCTGCCTCTCTTCCCTCTTCGCCGGTCTCGCTGAAGCCTGCGGTGATGATGACAAGGCTCCGCACTCCGGCCTCTACTGCCTCGCGCACCGCCCCCACCACGAGCCGCGCCGGTATGACGATGAAGGCAACGTCGATGCGTTCCGGCACGGCGCTCAGCGATGCATAAGCAGTCCGACCGAGTACAGTTGCTGCATTGGGGTTCACCGGGTAGAGGTGCCCCTGGAAGCCTCCATCCATGATGTTGCGGAAGACCTTGTGGCCGTACTTGTCTTCGTCATCGGAGGCGCCGACGACGGCGACTACCTTGGGACGGAACAGTGGCGTCAGTCTATCCATCACTTTTCTCCTGCATGGCAGGCCGGCTGCCGCAGCGGGGGAAGGTCCCCGTCTTTCTGCGATACTGCGCATACTGGCACATTCCCGCCATGACCTGGCAGACCTCTTCGGGAGTGCCGTAGACCGGAAGAGACCTGGTCATCCCCTGAATAAGCTCGGCGCCGCGTCTGCTCCCGTAGTAGCAGAGCAGCAGCGGTTTGCCGCTCTCCTGCTGCATGCGTTCAAATGCCCGGATGCTCTCGTCAGCCGGCGGCAAGGGATATGACCACAGGCCTACGATCACTGCGTCCACCTCGTCCGACTTGATGAGATGCTCGGTGCACCTGAGGAGGAAGCGCGGGCGGATCTCAGCTGTCAGGTCTATCGGGTTCTTTACAATTGCAAATGGCGGTATGTTCTCGTCTCTCATACGCTGCTGGAGAGACTGGCTCAGCTCTGGCACGAGCAGACCGTGTTCCGCCAGATAGTCGGACGCGGCCACTGCAAAACCTCCGCTGATGCCGGTAATGCCGATACGCGTGCCCTTCGGTAATGGCTGGGTGCGGAAGCCCACAGCCATGTTGAGCAGGTCCTGTGTCCGCGTGACTTCGATGACGCCGCTCTGTTTGAAGGCGGCTGCGTAGATGTCGCGGGAGCCCGCCAGGGCACCGGTGTGTGAGGCGGCGGCCCTGGTGCCCGCTTCGGTCCTGCCGAACTTCATGACGATGATGGGTTTCTTCTTTGACGCTTCACGTGCCACCGGCACGAACCGGCCCGCATCTTTGAGACTCTCGATGTAGCCGATGATGACCCGTGTCTCCGGGTCGTTGCCAAAATACTCGAGGAAGTCGCAGAAACGGGTCATTGCCTCGTTGCCGGTGCTGACGAACTTGTTGAAACCGACGCCTGCCGTTAAGCCCTGGTTGAGCGTACTGATGCCGTAAGTCCCGCTCTGGGATATGAACGAGACATCTCCAGGCTCTCCCTGGAGGCGGTCCATCGTCATGGTGCCGATAAGGTGCGACTTGAAGCAAACGACGCCCATGCAGTTGGGCCCGACGGCCGGAATTCCGGCTTCGTTACAGAGGCGGGCTATCTCTCTTTCTGCCTCTCTTCCCTCTTCGCCAACCTCGCTGAAGCCCGCCGTGATTACGACGATGCCTTTGACGCCGGCGGCGATGCAGTCACGGACCGCGTCAAGCACCGCTCTTGCCGGTATGACCACGAACGCGAGTTCGACCGTTTCGGGCAGGTCGCGTATCGACGGGTACGTCCTGCGGCCGAGGACTTCTGAAAGGTTGGGGTTGACTGGATACACGGGCCCCTTGTAGCCGGCGTCGAGAATGCTCTCCATGACCCTGTGCCCGTACTTTGAAGGGTCGCCGGATGCCCCGATTACTGCCACAGAGCGAGGCTCAAACAGACAGGTCAGTGCTTCCATGCTTGATTCACCTCAAGGGGCAACGACCGGAGACACCCGCTCGGCCGGGGTCGGCTCGCGGGATACATGTCACGCGGTCGCCAGTGTCGCCTATCCTACTACAGACGTGTGGGCAGGTGGTAAAACATATCGCATACGATAATATTGGGGCAAGTCACCCTGCAGCCGGTGGGCCTCCCGGCGTCGGGCTGTACCTGAGAGGACTGTCCAGCAAGGTTGACACGCGGTCGTGACCTTGTCAGCTCAAGGTTACCCGCTTGAACAGCCGGTGTATCGCTCCTTCCGTGGCTCTGTCGGCGGCGCGGCACGCCACAAGGCGTCCAACCTTGCCGTTCTTGACCGCGTTTACGTCTCCCATGAGCGTGGCGATGGCGTGCAGCATGCCGCGAAAGCTCATGCAGTCTCCTCACGGTTGTCATTCATCGCTATTGCAAGCCAGCCGGGCGGGCGTTACGTGAAGCGTTCAGAGTGGGGGGTATAATCAGGGCTGTGATGTCGCGGACTCCGGCTGAGATTACGCACGCAGGGGATAGGCGTGGCGTATCAGACTGTGCGAATTGCTGCGGCGTCAGGAGGTCTGCACTGTGTCAACACACCTGGCCAAAGACATGAACGTCGTGGTTTTTAACGTCGGAAGTTCCTCACTATCGTTCAAGCTCTACCGGGACTCGTCTGTCCTCGTGTCTGGCAAGTGTCACCGCGTCGGCGTGAGTGGCAGGGAGGCTTCGTACATCGAAATCTTCGACGGCGACCACACAGTAGAGACGGTGGAGTTGCATGACCACCGTGCTGCTGCCGCGTTCGTACTTGATCACCTTGAGAGGAGACAGATACGCATTGATGCGGCTGGCCACCGCTTTGCGGATGGCGGCGCGTATTTCACACGGTCGGTTGCGGTAACCCTGGAGACACGCCCTTTACTCGAGCGATGCGTGTCACTGGCACCGTTGCATAATGCGGCGGCGCTCAATATTGTCGACCTTGTTGACAATCGTCTACGTGGGGTGCCGCAGTATGTCGTCTTCGACTCTACCTTCCATGCGACGTTGCCCGAGGTGGCCCGTACCTACGCGTTGCCTGCGGCGTTGGCTGACCGGTTCAAGAAACACGGCTTTCATGGGCTCTCATACGCAGACGTGCTTGCCAAGGCACAGCAGTACCTGGGAGAGAATGTGTTCAAGGCGGTTGTGCTGCATCTTGGCACGGGTGGATCAAGCGCCTGCGCGATTGCTGACGGCCGCTCTATCGATACCTCGATGGGCTACTCCCCGCTCCAGGGCCTTGTTATGAACACGCGCTGCGGCGACCTCGATCCCGGTATCCTCGTTGAGCTGGTAAGAGAGGGCTATTCAGCCGCCGACCTGACGCGGCTGCTTCATCATGAGAGCGGTCTGTTCGGTCTCAGCGGCGGGCTCTCGGCTGACATCCGTGACCTCATGGCAGTCATGAATGAAGACACGCGTGCGCGCCTCGCGTTCGAACTTTATGTGTATCGCGCGAAGCAGTACGTCGGAGCGTACACATGCGTGTTGAACGGCATCGATGTTCTCATCTTCACCGACGATGTCGGATTGAGTGTTCCCGAGGTGAGAAGTGCCATATGCCGGAACATGGATGTGATCGGAATCCGTCTTGATGACGAACGGAACGCTGCAGCCTGTGCTGACAGGATCGAGCCCCTGCACTGCGACGGAGCGCGCGTGCGCATCCTCGCAATACCAAACGATGAAGAGAGTGTCATCTACGACGAAGGGCTTCGTCTGCTGGGGGCCTGACTGACTGGAGCGAGATCGGACGTCACCATTTGACTCGGCCTGCTGTAGCAGCCGTGAGATAGGCAACGGCGTATGTGTGAAAGCAACTGCGGAGGGCGTGGCGGGGGACTGCCAAGCGCCTGAGTGCTCCCGGCGCCTGCGAATTCCACATCTGTCTATGCAGTGCAGCGCGACTGTCGTGCCTGTGAGGTAATGCAAGCCGTTGATATCTCACAGGCATTCGTGTGGGATTCAGTAGCAGCAAACGCCGAGAGATCGGAAGAGCGTCGTGTAGGGAAAGAGTGTAG
>CAZODZ010000015.1:0-25768 GCA_964578745.1 uncultured Dehalococcoidales bacterium
CCGCATTTATGAGGCAAGCAAGTGCCGTTGGGTAACAGTTTCATTTGACGCAACACGTACATGTGGCAATGCATACCATTGACCCTGAGCCGGCCTCAGCCTAACATGTGCCTCAGAGCGCGGGTCAGCAGGCCTTGACGGCGCTTCTTGTGACGTACATGAAATGAAGGAGGTCATACCTATGGAACGCATTGGATTCATTGGGGTAGGGAAGGTTGGCACAGCATTTGGCGTCAGGCTCGCCGAACAGGGTTTTCCGGTTGTTGCCACAATGGACATCGTCCCTGCAGAGGCCGAGCGCTTCAGCGCCTCGATACCCGGCTGCATAGTCTATGACACGGCTCAGGCGCTCGCGGATGCCACGGATTTCGTCTTTATCACCACGCCCGACGACGTCATTAGCCAGGTGGCCAAGGAAGTCTCGTGGCACCAGGGACAGAGCGTCATACACTGCAGCGGCGCGAATTCTACAGCTATCCTCGAGCCGGCGCGCAAGGCTGGTGCGCATGTAGGGTGCCTGCACCCGTGCAATACGTTCGCCAGCATTGCCCAGTCGCTCGAGAATCTCCTTGGCTCGACATTCACGTTGGAGGCGGAAGAACCTGTCCTCACCGATTTGAAACGGATTGCGGAGTCGCTCAAGGGTCGCTGGATGATGCTCCGGTCGGAAGATAAGGGGCTGTACCACGCATCTATCTGCATCGCGTGTAACTACATGTACACGATCGTGGATATCGCGACGGCTATGTGGAAGCACTTCGGCATCTCCCAGACGGATGCACTTAGCGCCTGTATGCCGATCCTACGCGGCACACTCAACAATCTCGAACACGTTGGGTTCCCCGGTTGCCTTACGGGGCCCATCGCCAGGGGTGATGTTGGCACGATCCGTACGCACCTCAAAGCCCTCGAGGAAAAGGAGCCTGAGATTGCACCGCTGTACAAAGCCCTCGGGCTTCACACGATACCCATCGGACTTGCAAAAGGCACCTTGTCCGAGCAAAAGGCCGCCCAACTGAAGGCCCTGTTTGAAGAATAGATTACGGAACGCAGCGATGAAAGGAGGCCTCTGTGGCCAGGAAAAAGACCGTCCTCGACTTCATGCAGATGAAGAAGAATGGTGAGAAGTTCTCTTACCTGGTGCTGTACGACTTCACGTTTGCCATGCTTGCCGAGCAGGCAGGGGTTGACATGATCCTCGTTGGCGACTCGATGGGAAATGTAATATACGGCTACGACGGTACCGTCCCGGTCACCCTTGATCAGGTTGTCTATCATGCAGGCGCCGTTCGCCGCGGCGCCCCGAACACATTTATCGTTGGCGACATGCCATTCCTCTCGTACGCCGTGTCAGTGCGGGAGAGTGTCGCCAATGCCGGTAGACTGTACAAGGAGGCGCATGTTGATGCGGTGAAGATGGAGGGCGGCAGGCGCATCGCTCCGCACATACGGGCAGTGGCGGATGCAGGCATGGTAGTGCATGGGCACATCGGTATCACGCCGCAAACAGTGGCGGCACTTGGCGGTTTCGGTGCGCAGGGCAGAACGATGGATGCCGCGCTTGTTCTGCTTGAAGATGCTCTCGCGGTGCAGGAGGCTGGCGCATCGGCCATAGTCTTGGAGGGGCTGCCTGCCGAGACTGGAAAGCTCATCACCGAGCGGCTCAGCATCCCCACTATTGGTACAGGAGCGGGGCCATCGACCGACGGTCAATGCCTCAACTACATGGACGTGCTTGGCATCTTTCAGATGTTTACTCCTAAATTCGTGAAGAAGTATGCCCGGCTGGGCGACGAGATTCGAGAGGCGTTCTCAACCTTTGTTGAGGAGATCCGCACCGGCGTGTACCCAGGGCCGGAGCACTGCTATCCAATGCGCGAAGGTGAGGCAGACCGTCTGAAGCAGTGGGAAAAAGAGAACCCGTAGGCGGGACATCGTCGTTTGTGCACTATATCGCGACGAGGAGGACAAAATGGCAAAAAAGAAGACTGTGCTTGATTTTCTCAAGATGAAAGAGAACGGTGAGAAATTTACCGAACTCGCGCTGTACGATTACACGTCGGCGCTCCTTGCCGAGCAGGCCGGCCTCGAGATGATCCTGGTAGGCGACTCGATGGGGAATGTGGTCTACGGTTATGATGGTACCGTGCCGGTGACCATGGACCAGATGATCTATCATGCCCAGGCCGTTCGACGAGGTGCCCCCAACGTGTTCTTGGTTGGGGACCTGCCCTTTCTCGCTTACCAAACGTCGGTTGAGGATGCTGTGCGCAATGCGGGCAGGTTCTACAAAGAGGCCAGCGTGGACGCAGTGAAGCTTGAGGGAGGGCGGCAGATGTGTCCACAGATACGTGCCATCTCCGATGCAGGAATGCTGGTAATGGCGCACATCGGCTTGACCCCTCAGAGCGCGGCCCAGTTGGGAGGCTTCAAAGTCCAGGGCAATACGGCGGAGGCAGCCATGCGTGTGCTCGCAGACGCGAAGGCGCTGGAGGCTGCGGGCGCGTTCATGGTACTTCTGGAGGGGGTTCCAGCCGAGACGGGTAAACTGGTAACGGAAGAATTGAAAGTCCCGACCATTAGTGTAGGCGCAGGACCTCATTGTGACGGGCAGGCTGTCCTACTCAGCGACATCATCGGCATGTACCCTGTGTTCACACCGAAGTTTGCCAAGAGATATGTCACCGTGGGCGATGACATCGTGAAGGCCGTAAGCCAGTTCGTGAGCGAGACCAAGTCCGGCGTCTATCCCGCGCCGGAGCATTGCTACAAGATGAAGGAGGGCGAGATGGAGAAGCTGGAGGCGATGCTTCGCGAGCGGCGGCACTCACACCACTGATCACTCGCATTTTGCCGATCGGCGCAAGTCTGTCAAAGCGTAGGCGCCAGCCCCCTCCAGGTCTGGCGCCTATATATCGCATGGGCGGACCGGGACAGCCTACAGCATCTTGCTCGGCAGCCACAGAATAATCTGCGGGAAGGCAATGCAGAGCCCCAGTGCCACCATGATAATAAAAACGTAGGGCACCATGCCCCGTATGATATCTGCGGTCGTCAGGTTCAACCGCGGGTCAGCTGCTCCCTTGATGTAGAACAACGCATAGGCGAATGGGGGTGTCATGAACGACATCTGCAGATTCACACAGATCATCATGGCAAACCAGAGCGGATCGAACCCTGCGAGGGCCGCCACTGGTGTAATGATAGGCACCATGATAAAGATGATGCCGAGCCAGTCAATCAAAAAGCCCAGCATGAAGCAGATGAACATCACGATCATGAACATGCCCCATTTGCCACCGGGCGCCGCTAGCAGGTACTCGGCCACGACATTGTCACAGTTCGCGCGCATGAATATGCCCACGAACGCGAAGGCCATCGCGCCGATAAGCAGCACCATGCCCGAAGTCCGCACAGTTGTCATGGCCGTTTTCTTGAGCACGTCCCAGGTCAAGCGGCGGTAGCCCAGCGCTAGCAGCGTCGCAGCAAGCGCGCCCACGCCGGCCGCCTCTGTCGGGGCTGCGATGCCGAGGAAGATGCTGCCAAGCACCGCCAGGATAAGGATAGTGGGTGGCAGCATTGACGTGGCAAGCTTCCTCAGCTTGACACCGGTAGGGACTGCTCTTTCAGATGGTGGAACCGGTGGTGCAAGGTCGGGCTGAAGCAGGCAACGCACGATAATGTACGTGATGTACAGGGCAGACAAAAGGAAGCCCGGGACGAACGCCCCGAAGAACAGCTTGCCGACCGACAGGTTGGCCATCGGTCCATAGACGACAAGCATGACGCTGGGGGGAATGAGGATGCCAAGCGAGCCACCGCCAGCGACAGCACCCGCAGCAAGGCTCTTGTCATAACCTCGATTGATCATCGCCGGCAGCGCAATCAGCGCGAGCATCGTGACCGATGCGCCTATTATGCCGACGCATGCAGCAAGCACGGTGCCTATGACCACCGTTGTCACGGCCAGTCCACCCCTCAGACCACCGAAGGAAAGGTACAGAGCGTCATACATGCCCTCCGCAACACCGGAATGTTCGAGCATCGTCCCCATGAATATGAACATGGGGACTGCAAGGAGGACGTAGTTTTCAAGCCCGTGGTAGAACCGGCCGTAGTACAGTTCCGATCCGATTGTCGGCCCGAATAGCAGTAGGCCGATAACGATTCCGACGCCTCCCACGGAGAGCGCCAGTGGGAAGCCAAGCAGAACACCGACGAATATGCCACCCAACATCAGCACGGCAACGACTTCAGGACTGATGCTAGTCATAGGGCTTGCTCCTCACGGCCATGTGGATGTCGCGGTACAGAGTCGCGAGACCCTGTAGGAAAAAGAGCACAAGGCCGATGAATACAATGGTGCGGATGGGTGCCATGGGGGGATACCAATACGTGATCATTGACCTCTCATGAGTGACCCACGCGTGCACCATCCAGTTCCAGCTGGCGTACATCAAGAAGCCGATGGACGGCAAGAAGAACACGAACCAGAGGATGACGTCCATGATTGCCTTCAGACGGTCCGAAAACCGCATGTACAAGACATCCACCCTTACGTGGCCCTTGTGCAGCATCACGTAGCCAAACGCAAGGACATACAGGGTAGTTCCCGTCCACGTCTGGATAACCGGCAACTGGCTGGTGGGATGGTTGAAGACGTATCGCATCACCACTTCAGCACAGATCACGAGCATGAGGAAAAGGACAACCCACTTCATCTTCTCGCCCGTCCACTCGTTCACAGAGTCTATGGTCTTAAGCACTTTTCTCATTTTTGGACAGGTTCCTTCTCGGAGTCCGAACACTCCAGCTTCGATTGGAAATGAGCATGCCTCGCATTGGGTACGAAGGACCACGAGCAAGCGGATACATACATACCCACCTCCCCATCGCCACGCTGCCGCAGACCAACACGAGACAGCACAGCGCCTGACCTATGATACACCGGCCGATGCATCGCTCCCACCCAGCACCACCACCGGCGCCGCCAACACCGCTCAAGTTCTTGGGCCTCCCTCCGTACCAAGAGATACGGAGGGAGGCCAGCTAACACATCCGAAGTTCAGCCTAGTCCAAGCTGGTCATGACGGTGTAGGGGAATCCGTACAGGGCTTCCCAGTTCTTGGCAAACGGCAGGTACGCATCCAGGTATTCCTTAAGCTCTGGGAAGTTCTCCTGCTCCTCCTTGTAGAACGCTTTCGCACCCTCCACAAACGCATCGTTGATGCTGGCGGGTAGCGGCAGGTTGATGTTGCCCTCCGCCTCCATCGCTACCAGGGCATCAGCATTGCGGCTGTGCAGCATCGTGTGGTACTTGATTGCCTCCGCGCGGGCACATTCCGTAACGATAGCCTTCAGGTCGTCCGGCAACGCCTCGAACTTGTCCCTGTTAACGAGGAAGCCGTAGACCTCCGTGGGCGCTCGGCTGGGAGACATGTAGTTGTACTTCGCCGCTTCCTGAAGACCCATGGAGTAGTTGAACGCAGGACAACTGCACTCGAAGGCGTCAATGACACCGCGCTGCATGGACTCGAAAATCTCGCCCAACGGCATGAACACGGTGCCGACACCCATCCGCTCAAGGATCTTCCCGCCGTCACCGGAGGCACGCATCTTCAGACCCTTGAGGTCTTCAGGACCGTGCAGCTCCTTGTTCGTAGATATCCAGATCTCAGGGAGTCCGTGGAAGCCACCGCCTGGAATGTCGTAGATCTTCCAGCCCTTCTGCTCATACCACTTGTTCATGATGTCAGCGCCCTGCTGCTCGTGGAAGATGAGATTGGGCAACGGAGGCATTCCGGCCGGCAGCTGAGAGAACGCCGTACCGAACCGCAGATCGGCGGCCATGTACGAGCCACCACCGGCGCAGAAGTCAAGCACGCCGCTGTTGATGTTCTTCCACTCTTCGGTAGCGGGGCAGACAGCACCGGCGGGCTTGGCCTCCATTACCAACCGGCCATTGCTGGCCTCCTTGATGGTTGCTGACAGCCTCTCCAGACCCTCGGTCGGAGGATTGCCAGCCGGAAGAGCTGACTGGCCAGTCCAGTAGATTACCTCCTCTGTAGCCTGCGCAGGCTGTTCCCCTTCCTCTTCACTAGGCGCAGCTTGCTCACCTTCGCCAGAGGGTGGAGCGGCTTCTTCGGCAGCACAACCAATGGCCACGATGCTGAGCACCATCAACAATGCTGCCAGCGCGAACAGAATTCGCTTAGGCATTTCTTTCACCTCCTCAGACTATGTCTATCAACCGGTGCTGGGATTAACCCGTCCTGCACCGCTTGATACCTGTTAGAAGTGACTGCTACAACACAGTCACCTTATAGGGAGCTTGTCTGAGTATAGAAAGGCCACTTTGCGTATGTCAATACGCATGACCACTAAAACGGCAGAAGTCGTATACGAACTTATTCTTTTTCAGGACAACAGTCGCTGGCTTTTGCAGCACGCCAGGATACAGAGGGGAGATGAAAGTGCTCCGGCTCTTCAACTGGAGAGGGGTTGCGCCAGGCAACCCCTCTAGTCTAGGAATTTGCTCAAGGAAAATCGTGCAACTACAACATCTTCCCGGGCAGCCAGAGGATAATCTGGGGGAATATGATGCACAGCACCAGGGCTATGGCTATGAGGATGATGTACGGTATCACTCCACGGATGACGTCGTCCGTTTCGACGCCGAATTCAGGCGGCGACGCCGCCTTCACGAAGAAGATTGCATACGCGAATGGCGGCGTGAGGAATGACATCTGCAGATTGATACAGATCATCATCCCGAACCACAGCGGATCGAACCCGAGCTCGGCTGCAATCGGCGTGATGATAGGAACCATGATAAACACAATGCCGATCCAGTCGATGAACATGCCCAGAACGAAGCAGATGAACATGATGATGAAGAACACGCCCCACCGCCCTCCCGGTGCGGACAGAAGGAAGTTCGTAACGACACTCCCACCCCGCGCGCGGATGAACACACCGACGAACGCGAAGGCGAGCGAGGCGATAAGCAGGATCATGCCACTGTGCTTTATGGTTGTGAGCGCGGTGTCCATCAACGCCTTAAACGAGAACTTACGGTATGCCACCGCCAGCACCGTCGCTGCCAGCGCGCCGACCGCTGCAGCCTCTGTAGGTGCAGCAATACCGAAGAAGATGCTTCCAAGTACAGCCAGTATCAGGGCACCGGGCGGCACAAGTGCCTTGGCCAGCATCCACGTTCGTTCCAGGAAAGGAACCGCACGCTCCTCCTTGGACACCGGTGGTGCGTCATTGGGATGCAGCAGCGACCAGACCAGGATGTACATGACGTACAGGCCGGACAGAAGGAAGCCGGGAATGAAAGCACCGAAGAACAACCCACCAACCCCCAGGTTTGCCATCGGGCCGTACACCACGAGCATGATACTCGGGGGAATCAAAATACCAAGTGTGCCTCCGGCGCAGACGCAGCCTGTTGCAAGCGACTTGGAGTAGCCGCGCTTGAGCATCGCAGGTATGCCAACGAGCGCCAGCATCATGGTAGAGGCAGCGATGACACCGACGCACGCAGCCATGATGGTGCCAATCAGAATTGTGGTTACAGCAAGACCACCGCGGAGGCCACCAAACCATAGAAACATGGCATTGTAAAGCTGCTCGGCAACGCCGGTCTTCTCAAGCATGGTGCCCATGAAGATGAAGAACGGCACCGCCAGCAGGATGTAGTTCGTGACCTGGTTGAACATCCTGTTGTAGTACATGTCCCCGATGATGCCAGGACCGAACATGGCGAGACCGACGATAAGGCCAACCGCGCCGACGGAAATTGCAAGAGGGTAACCAAGGAGAACGCCTACGAGGATGCCACCGAACAGAAGTATGGTGGCAAGTTCAGCACTCAGCTCAATCATAGCGTTCACCTCGTGTGGCCAAGTACAGGTCACGCCAGAATTGCGCGATTCCCTGGAGTAGCAACAGCAGTAGGCCAACAAATATCGCTGTCCTCAACGGTGCGATAGGCCAGTACAGGTATGTGAACACAGACTTCTCCGAGATCGTCCACGCACGCACCATCCAGTTAAAAGACTGGTACGTAAGGAAGCCGATAACAGGAAGGAACAGCACCAAAAAAGCGACCACATCGATCCTTGCTTTCACAATGTCCGGGAACCTGCCGTAGAAGACATCGACCCGTACATGCCCCTTTTCGCGATGTACGTAGCCCCATGCGAGGACATACATGGCAGCGCCGATGTGTATGGGGGCTTCATAGCCCCACATCGTTGGCGAGGCAAACAGATAGCGCTGTGTCACCTCCAGACACGTGAAACCGGCGGCAATGATGACCAACCACTTGGTGATCTGTCCCATGTAACCGTTTACGGTATCAATCGCGTTGAGAAATGTTCTCACGTTACTTACACCTTACTGGCCGCGCCCCGGTTCCCCGGGGCGCGGCCGGCATTCGCAGAAAGGGACCGTTTCGACTGTTGTACAGTACTAGAGAGCGGCCCAGACCGTGCGAATTTGTTCCTGCCAGTTCCAGTAGGAGTCGAGGACGCGGGCACGGAACTCGTCCTCCGCAGCTATCTCGTCGTAGAACTTCCTTGCCTCAGCAAGATAGCCCTGCTCGAGGGCCTCAGGGACACGGAGCACTTTCGTGCCATAGTCTTCGAACTTGGCGATGGCTTCAAGGTCGAGCCTGATAAGTTCGTCATACGCCCTGATCGTCTCGGCCTGGTTGACCTGAGACACGATCGCCTTGAGATCGTCAGGCAGCTCATTCCACCTGTCCTTATTCACAATGAACGGGTTGTACTCGTACGGTTGCCGCACGCCGGAGAGGTACAGATAGTCTGCCGCTTCCTGCAGACCAAGGTCCCAGTTCAAGGTCGGGCTGGCGACCTCGAAAGCATCGATGACGCCACGCTGCATCGCTTCGAAGACTTCGCCAGCAGGCATCATGACCATGCCGGCACCGAGGCGCGACAAAATTTCCGCCGCGTCGCCTGCACCGCGAATCTGCAGCCCGTTGAGGTCGTCGACAGTCTTGAGTTCAACGTTGGTCATCAGGAAAGCCTCAGGCGGGCCCATCCAGCCACCATTCTTCACGATGTGAACATTCGACCCTTGGATCATTTCATCGGCTAGCTCTGAGCCGCCGCCCTCGCGGAACCAGGACAGTGCTTCCATCGGCGTCATACCGCCGGACACCATCGTGAAGATCCCGCATGCAGGAAACTGGTCACGCCAGTACATGAAACAGGTCACGGCAAAGTCAAGCGTGCCCGCGTCGACAGCCTGGAACTCCTGGGATGCAGGAGCAATACCACCGCCGACCTCAACATGCATCTTCAACCGACCGCCACTGGCAGCCTCAATCTCTTCAGCCACTCGCTGAAGCGAGTGATGCTGCTGTGTGATGCCGCCCGCATGAGACTGCCCAATCCACTCGAAGGTCTGCTCGGCCGGTTGCGCAGGGCCCTCTTCCTCCTCTTCACTTGGGGTAGTTGCTCCTTCTTCTCCCTGCTCGGGAGAAGGCGCTGCCTCTGGAGCACAGCCAACGACCAGCAAACTGATGATGGCCATTACTCCAATGAGCGACCACAGAAATTTCTTGCTCACTCTTCACCTCCTTCTACTTTTTTCTTGTCCTAGGGCATGGGTAGCTGCGTGGGACATTCCACGCATTGCTACGCGGTTCGGTCTGAGTATACGAACGTCAACACATGGAAGTCAATAATATGTGACAGGAATTAAACATGTTTCTCGCATTAACCCGCTATCACGCCCTTGCTTGCCGACGAAGCATGCTCTGCATAACGCAGCAGATAGCCAGGGTCAATGTGGGGGCTGAAGGGGATAAGAGACTGCGTGCACGCATGCAGCTCTTCCTCTCCCAGCTCCATAGCGAGGCGACAGTTCGAAATGTCGATGCTTATTATGTCACCATCATACACCACCACCAGGGGGGCCTTCATCCGCCGCCTCGAGAGAGACGCGGCCGATCAAGGCACCGCTGGTCGCGTGGTCGCACCTAAAAAGCGCCCGTCGGTGACGAGAGCTACATTTTCCTGTCCAGACTGAGACCCTTGAGTAAATCAGTGCAGCCGAGCATCTCGCGCATGCCGGGTCCATCCTTTGCCCCCTCACAACGGGTGACGACAACATCGCCCGCTCTGATAGCTTGAGCTGAAAGTGCCGTGGCGGCATCTTCCTCCACAGTCGAACACCCGGGCCGGCCCCCCGTGGACAAGCATCTCAGGAGCCACGGCGCCGCTCTTCACCACTGCGCTGTCCGGAGCAAGGTTGCCGTACAAAGCGCAGTCAGTCCTCCGTCTCACTATGTGGATTCGTCCGGGACCAAATATCCTCTCGTTGTATACCCTGGCGGTACTTGGGTTCTGTTTGAATCTGCCGGTCACAGTCATTGTGCCGGTGTCCAGCAGATCAGTAATGCACAAGATGAGCCCCTGCACGCCTCCAGCATAGTAGAAGCCCTCGATATGGTAGTTGAATGCCGGGGCTAGTTCACGAGTGTGGGTTGTCAGCGACTTTTGTGGCATGGCATCACTCTTGCAGAAGAGGCAGGACCAGAGGACCTTCAGGAATAACGCCGATCTCAGCGTCAGGCCCCATGCGAGCGATGGCAGTCTCGAGCGCAGCACCGATGTCATCGATTGGCTTGATGCCCATACGCCTTACCAGATCACTGTCAAGCTCGCACTTCAGCATGATGTCGTTCCGCATCTGAATTCTCGCAAGAATCTGGTTCTGCCACTGTACCCCCAGAGGTTCCTCTCGACGTATCATCTGCATCACCTCTATCGGGTTGGCACACGACGCGTGCACGTCGACAAAGGACTGGGGTCCTGCCCCGGCTGAGCACGACGACGCTACTATTACGATACCACCGTCGCGCGCTACCAGTGAGCCGTTGTCCATGCCTTTTACCGTCTGGTAAAGGTCAAGATCAAGCGGCGCTCCACTGTTGGTTGTGAGCACGATATCGACCCTGTGATTGACAGGAGCGCCCACGCGTTCCAGCGCGGCTCTGCATCCCACCTCGTGAGCTTCTACAGGGTCGCCTGCGAACACGTGGGTGATCTGTTTCTCGCGGTTGAGCAGCACATTGACGATGAACTTGAGCCCGGCCATGCGCGCCTGCTCCACCATGTCCTCATGGATAGGATTGCCTGCCAGCACTCCTGCTCTCGCAGAAGGGTGGCTGATCATTTGGTAACCGTGGTTCACATATGCGGACTTGAGCCCGAACACACCTGGCGCGATGCTCTTTCTGCCGCCGGAGAATCCGGCAAAGAAGTGAGGTTCAATGAACCCTGTTGACATGCAGAAATCAGCTTCAGCGACAAGAGGATTTATGTCTACCGGCGTGCCACGCGTGGTCGTACCGATATTGACGACCGAGTTGGGATCGTGATTGAGAACACGGTAGTTGTCTACCACCTCCGGACCCAGAAGCCGTCTCAGGGCCTCAGCATCCAGCGGAGGATGAAGGCCCAGAGCTACAAGTATGGTTATCTGGTGCCGGGGCACAATCCGCTCAAGCTCGCAGAGAATGGGCGGCAGCAGCCGATCGTCCGGGCATGCACGTGTATTGTCGGTGACGAGGACTACAACGCGGTCCTGCGGCTGCACACAATCAACAAGCGGTTTCTGGGCAATTGGCTGTCGAAGGGCGGCGGTGACCGCCGCTGTCTCGTCGCGCAGACCCTGCTCATGTCGCGCCTGCAGCACAAATGCTATGTTCTCACTGGGAACATGTGCCTTCAGGCTGCCGGCCCCATACGGCAGCTCAAACTCGGTGTAGTTCATCCGCCTACCGTATCGCCGACCCGGGGTTGAGGATGTTATTGGGATCGAACGCCTTCTTTATCTGTCGCATCAGCTCTTCCTGTTTCGGGTCCATCATCAGGTCGAGGTACTTGAGGCGTATCTTGCCAACTCCATGCTCCCCCGTTATGACTCCACCAAGGGCGATTGCCGCCTCGTAAATCTCCCTTTTGACATCCTCGGCCGTACCTTTGTCGATCAGCTCCTTCAGCATATACGGGTGGAAGTTGCCGTCTCCAGCATGAGCTATCGTCCAGATGGTCGTTCCATATTTCTTAGCGATTTCATCGAGCTTGTCTAGCATCGTGCCAAGGCTTGCCGGCGGCACGGTGATATCCGAGTCGCCCGCGATGCGAGGCTTCATTGCCGAATAGATCTCGCTGCGCATCTTCAGGATGTCAGCCTGCTCATCGCGCCTCTCGGCGATGAGGACGTCAATGGCACCGTTTGCCTGACATACTTCCGACATGGTCTCTGCCTGATAGTACACGTCGTCTTCGTTTGTTCCCGTGAGAATAAGTATGAGGTGAGCGGAGCCTTTCGTTGCGGGCCAGGTCATGCCAAGGTTCTCTGCCGAGAACGTGATTACCTCGTGGTCAACATACTCTATAGCCATCGGGATGACACCGCTCTGCAGTATCTTCGGCACCGTGCTGATAGCGGCATGGCGATCGTCAAAGGAGATGACCAGCGTGGCCGTACCCGCGAATTTCGGGTAGAGTCGCATCGTCGCCTTGGTGATGATGCCGAGTATGCCCTCGCTATCGATAATGAGCTGCATCAGGTCCAGGCCGGTATTGTTCTTCAGTAGTTTTCCGCCCATCGTCGTGATTTCGCCAGTCGGCAGCACCACCTCAAGACCCTTGACATATTGCCGGATGACACCGTACTTGACAGCGCGCGACCCACCGGCGTTGCAGGCGATCATTCCTCCGACCTGGGCACCTTCGTCCCCCGGATGCGGAGGGAAGAGCAGGTCTGCCTCATCGACAGCCTCGAGCAGCTGGGCCAGCGTGACACCGGCCTCGGCTACAAGCATCAGATTCTCTTTATCGACCTCTATGATCTTGTCGAGCCGTTCCATCGAAATGACGATGCCATCCTGTGTCGGCATGGCGCCACAACACAGACCGGTACCAGCACCACGCGGATAGACCGGCGTCTTGTCTCTGTTGGCAAGTTTAAGAATCTCGGATATCTCCTGCGCGTTGGCTGGCTTGGCAACTACCACGTGCTCGGCCGGCTCCAGCCTCTGGTAAGGAGTCGTCTCGTCATAGAGATATGTCTCCATCTGTGCGCGGTCGGTGATGACCCAATCCGGGCCAACGATCTTCTTCAATTCCTCGACATCAATCATGTTCTATGGCCTCCTCTGCAGTTGGCTATTCTGGCCGGCCAGGCCGGCTGCAGTGACGTCATTTGATGGCGCAATCCGGGCTCAGCACCCCATTGGGATCGAACAGGCGTTTCAGGCCACGCATCAGTTCAAGCGACTTCGGGTCGAGGCACATCCCAATCTCGTCAAGCCTGGTCTTACCGATGCCATGCTCCCCACTGATAACGCCACCCAGTTCCACAGCTTTCGCATATATCTTGCGTTTCACTTCTTTGTGCAGCCCCCGCTCTTTCAGGTCGAACATCAGGTACGGATGGAAGTTGCCGTCGCCGGCATGCGCCACCATGGGAATTTTTGTCCGGTACTCCGCCGCCAGACGATCAACCTCGTTCATCATCTCTTCGACAGCTGCTGGCGGTACAGTGACATCAAGTATCTCCGCAGTCTCTGCTTTGTACACCATGCTGACTTCGCTGCGGATGTGCAGGATACGCGCCTGCTCGTCACGACTCTCTGCCATAAGCGTGTCGACTGACCCCAGCTGCTCGCAGATCCCTGAGATAGACTCGCTTTGCTGGTAGAGGTCGTCCTCGGTGGTACCGGTGACGATTACAATAAGGTGGGCCGCCCCTTTTGATGCCGACCAGCGAGTGTTGAGGTACGCGGCCGTGTCCTCCATAAGTGCGTGGTCGACGTACTCAATAGCCATCGGGATGACACCTGCCTGGAGAATTCGTGGCACAGCCCGGATCGCCGCATGCCTGTCATCGAACGATACGACCAGCGTCATCGGACCAGCAAACTTCGGGTATAGCCGCAGGATGACTTTGGTGATTACGCCAAGTATGCCCTCGCTTCCAATGAGCAGGTGCATGAGATCCAGCCCGGTGTTGTTCTTGAGCAGCTTCCCACCCATCCTGACCACTTCGCCTGTAGGCAATACCACTTCGAGACCTTTGACGTAGTTCCGCACAATGCCGTACTTCACCGCCCGGGTACCACCGGCATTGCAGGCAACGAGGCCACCGAGCTGGGCACCCTCATCACCAGGATGAGGCGGGAACAATAGGCCACGTGACTCGACCGCTTCAAGCAGCTGTGCCAGCGTGACTCCGGCTTCTGCGACGACCATCAGATTGTCTTCGTCGACCTCCTCAATACGATCGAGTCGTTCAAGTGACAGTACGACGCCGTCCCGCGTGGGGATAGAACCTGCACAGACGCCGGTGCCACCACCACGCGGGTAGACCGGGAAGCCAGCCTCATTGGCGAGTTTCATGATGTGCGAGATCTCGTCAGTGCTGGAAGGCTTTACGACCACAACATTGTCGGCAGGGGTCATAACGAGACCGGTGTATGTCTCATCAACGAGGTACTTCGCCATCGCACTGCGGTCGGTAATGACCCAGTCATCACCGACGATAGCTTTCAATGCTTGAATATCGATCATAAAGTGGCCCTCCAGGCAAGATATCAGATAGTCGGTCCTGTAGTATAAATGTTGGAATTTACGCCTGAGGTATCGTATCCGAGTATCTCCGCCTTGACCAGCTCGCCCGAGTACACTGACAGTGTGCAGTCAACCAGGCGTTCCGCGGCGTGCTGCACCGACTCGGTTCCGGCGATAATGCCGCCCACGTCCAAGTCGATATACTCGCCCAGTTTATGAACGGTATTCGCATTTCCGCTGATCTTGACCACCGGCGCGAGCGGGAATCCCTGCGGAGCGCCGAGGCCTGTTGAGAACAGTATGACCTGGCAGCCTGCCGAGGCGAGACCCGTGAGAAACTCCATCTCACGGCCGGGTGAGTCCATGAAGTAGAGCCCTGGACCTGCAGGCCTCTCGCCGTAACCAATCACACCGTTGATAGGCAGCGTGCCCGACTTGACGATGGCCCCCAATGATTTCTCCTCAATGGTTGTCAGACCGCCACGTATGTTGCCTTCGGTCGGCTGCCCACCCCGCATATCCACGCCGAGCGCCTCGGCGCGTGCCTCCATTGCCCTTACACATTTCAACAGACGCTCTCGTACCTCGGCGGTTGCAGCGCGCCGGACGAGTATATGTTCGGCGCCGATGACCTCCGTCGTCTCACCGAAGACGACAGTCGCGCCTTGACGGAGGAGCATGTCCACGGCAGCGCCGGTTGCCGTATTGGAGGCGAGCCCCGACGTCGTGTCCGAGGCGCCACACTTGACGCCGACTACAAGCTGAGAAGGTATGACCTCGGTGCGTTCACTCAGGAGGGCGGCAGCGAGACGTCTGGCGGCCTCTTTGCCTGCCTCGGTTGCCGCGGAGATTCCACCCATTGCCTGCACGCGTATCAGCTCCACAGGCTTGTATGTTTCCACCGCGGTCACGATGTCCTCTGCGCTGACTGACTCGCAGCCGAGGCTGACGAGTACGACCGCCGCCACATTCGGGTTAAGGCAGATCCCTGCAAGAACATCTGTGACGGCCTTGACATCGGTCGGCAACTGGCAACAGCCTTGGTGGTGCAGCACAGGACGTGCGGCATCCACCGACTCTGCAATGCGACGGGCGATTTCGTTTACACATCCGACAGTCGGCACCACCGCGACGTAATTCCTGGCACCCGGGTAGCCTGCTGGGCGAGCATATCCTCTCATCATGTACTTTCCTCCCTGCCTCAATAGAGCATGTGCGCGGCTCGTCACGGAATTGCGGTGCCGGGGTTCAGTATCCCGTTCGGATCAAACAGCTTCTTCAACCCTCTCATCAACTCGATCTGCTTCGCGTCGATGCACATCGACACTTCGCCAAGGCGCACCTTCCCGACGCCGTGCTCCGCCGTAATGGTGCCACCCATTGCGACGGCCACCTCATATATCTCTTTCTTCACGTCTTTCAGTATCCCGCGTTGGTGCAACTCCATCGGGAGGTGTGGGTGCAGATTACCGTCGCCCGCGTGGCCATACGTGATGATGCGAGTGTTGTACTTCCTGCCAATCTCATCTATGCGGTCCATCAGGTCTGCTATGGATGCCGGAGGTACCGCCATGTCCAGCACGTCGGCTACACGCGGCTTGAGCGCAGAGTACAGCTCACTCCGTATCTTCAGTATCTCGCTCTGCTCCTGATTCGTTTCCGCCAGTAGGGTGTCCACGGCTCCAAGGCTGTCGCAGATCTGTATGACCTGTGATGCCTGCGCGTACACGTCATCCTCACTGCTGCCAGTGAAAATTGCGATGAGATGGGCGTTACCTTTGGTGGCAGGCCACATGGTGCCGAGATAGTTGGCGGATATCTGTATGACATCGCGCTCGACGTACTCGAGCGCAAGCGGCGTGACACCGGTCTGCAGTATTCTTGGCACGGCCTTGATTGCAGCATGCCTATCGTCGAACGAGATGACCAGCGTGGCCATTCCGGCGAACCGCGGGTATAACCGGAATATGACCTTGGTTATGATTCCTAACACGCCTTCCGAATCAATCATCAGATGGAGCAGGTCCAGCCCCGTGTTGTTCTTCAACAGTTTCCCACCCATGGTGATGATTTCGCCGGTGGGAACCACTACTTCCAGACCCTTGACATACTGCCGGACAACACCGTACTTGACAGCGCGCGTGCCACCAGCGTTGCAGGCCACAATGCCACCCAGCTGCGCTCCTTCATCACCCGGGTGGGGTGGAAACAAGAGGTCGGCGGCCTCAACGGCCTTGAGCATCTTCTCGAGGGTTGCCCCCGCCTCGGCAACCACCATGAGGTTTTCCTTGTCAACCTCGACTATGTGGTCAAGCCGCTCAAGGGCAAGCAGTATCCCGCCTGTCGTTGGTATTGCTGCACCCACGCATCCCGTACCTCCACCACGTGCGATGACCGGTACGCGCTTCTCGTTCGCGAGCTTCAGTATGGCTGAGATCTCTCCTGAGTCGGCTGGCTTCACAAGGACTACATCTCTGGATGGTATTGGACGAACCGGTATAGCTGTTACATCAATGAGATAGCCCTCCATCTGTGCCAACTCTGTAATGACCCAATCATCTCCGACAATACCCTTCAATGCCGTCACCAGTTCAGTGTTCACATTGCCTCCTGCTCAACCGCTTATCTCTCGAGCACGTGTACGTTCTGTGCCGGACGAAAAAGCAGCCCTCCACAACAGGTTGACACACAACCCCCATGGCAGGAATTATGGTGGGAGCCAGCACTCTTGGACTACCGCGTCGTGCGTACGGTAGACGCCAGGGACATACATATCCCCTCCCGCGCCCTGGCGCGTTGCCACAAGGACCATGATGCCCAAGGGGCAAGCTGGTGGTCATCAAGACAGCGCAATTCTACACCCGCGGACGGTGTGGAGAATAGACCCGTGAGATGTGACCGACTGGTCAACCTTGACGATGAAAACGACACGGTGGTACGCTACCGGATGCACCCCTCCAACGCCATGGATGAACACACCAAGAGCCGCCGAGTCTTGACCAGCGACGATATCGAGGTATCTACGTATCTCGGTATTGCACAGGCGCTCAAGGGTGAGCAACTCGAGCCCAAGGAGACAGCTCCGCTCAGCGGTCGTGAATCAATCATCATTTTTGATTTCGGCTCGCAGTACAGCATGCTTATCGCTCGCCGCATCCGCGAGTTTCACGTCTACTGCGAGGTGGTTCCTCACGACACGCCATGGGAAAAGATCAAGCCGCTCAATCCCAGGGGCTTTGTGCTTTCAGGTGGGCCCGCAAGCGTGTACGCTGAAGGCGCACCACTCGCGCCAACGTATGTGTTCGAGCGACATCTCCCCGTGCTTGGTATCTGCTACGGCATGCAGGCTATCGCACATCAGCTCGGTGGTGTAGTCACCCCTGGAACGAAGCGGGAGTACGGGCATGCTGTCCTTCATCTCGGGGCCGACGAGTTGCCTCTTTTCGCGAATTTGCCATCATCCATGCCTGTGTGGATGAGCCATGGCGACGTGGTGAGTGAACTTCCGCCTGGATTCAGAGCGCTCGCCTACACTGAAAACTCAACCTATGCGGTAATCGGGAACAACCAGAATGTGTACGGGCTTCAGTTTCATCCGGAAGTCACGCACACACCCCAAGGACGCCAGATAATCGAGAATTTCCTGTTCAAGGTGTGTGGATGCAGCGGCTCCTGGACTCCGGCCAAATTCATCACCGAAAGCGTGGAGCGCATCCGCGAGCAGGTGGGAAATGGTGTGGTCGCATGTGCGCTATCAGGTGGAGTCGACTCGGCTGTCACCGCCACTCTCATACACCGGGCTGTAGGTGACAATCTGACGTGTTTCTTCATCAACAACGGTCTGCTGCGCAGAGAGGAACCCGAACGTGTGCTGAACACCTTCGCCAACAACCTCAAGATGAAGGTCGTGTACGTCGACGCTACCGAGCGTTTCCTGAGACGGTTGAAAGGCGTGATCGACCCGGAACAGAAGCGCCACATTGTCGGTGAGGAGTTCATTCACGTCTTCGAAGAAGAAGCGGCGAAGATAGGCTCGGTTGATTTCCTCGCGCAAGGCACTGTATATCCCGATGTGATTGAGAGCAGCAGCTCCTGTGAGAACAAGGCCTCGGCACGCATCAAGAGCCACCACAATGTAGGAGGCCTTCCCGAGAGCATGCATCTCAATCTGGTTGAGCCCTTGCGCTACCTTTTCAAAGACGAAGTCCGCCAAGTGGGACTTGAGCTTGGTCTACCGGAAGAGATGGTCTGGCGCCAACCGTTCCCAGGTCCAGGTCTGTCAATTCGTGTTATCGGGGAGGTCACGAAAGAGCGACTGGAGATACTGCGGTCTGCCGACTGGATTGTGATGAACGAGATCAAGAAGGCAAAGCTCTACGGCGAGTTGTGGCAGAGCTTCGCTGTGCTCACTGATGTACGCAGCGTTGGGGTGATGGGTGATTCGCGTACGTATGGGTACCTCATTGCAGTACGGGCTGTAAACAGCACCGACGCGATGACGGCGGACTGGGCGAGATTGCCATACGAGTTGCTTGATCGGATAGCCGACCGGATAATCAACGAGGTCCCACTCGTGAACCGGGTGGTATACGATATTACCAGCAAACCACCGGCGACTATCGAATGGGAGTAAGCCTCCATGCGATGTGCGGGGGAAGAGTGAGGTGCCCCGTGCGTATACCTGCCAGATGTGACATGTGTGTCCTGTGCCCGGAGGAGTGACAATCGATGAAGATTGTTGTCATAGGTAGCGGGGGCCGCGAGCACGCACTCGCGTGGAAGCTCTCTCAGAGCAGCCTGGTGGACCATTTGTATGTCGCGCCAGGAAATGCGGGGACGGCACGTCTCGCAGAGAACCTTCCCGTGAGTGATTCAGATGTGAGCGGCATCGTCCATGCTGCTAAAAGAGTCTCCAGCGACCTGGTCGTGGTCGGTCCTGAGGTGCCCCTCTCGCTCGGCCTAGTCGATGCGCTCCGTGATGCCGGCCTCAGGGCATTCGGACCAACCAGGTCAGCCGCGCGCCTCGAGTCGAGCAAGTCATTTGCACACGACCTGATGTGCCGCTATGGTATCCCTGCGGCGACATCCTGCACATTCACCTCACTGGCGAAAGCCCGCGAGTTCATATCCAGTCTGACTCCACCGATCGTCGTGAAGGCTGACGGCCTTGCTGCCGGCAAAGGCAGCATCGTGGCGGGGACTGTGGCCGAGGCACATCAGGCACTGATCGACATGATGCAGAAGCGCGTATTTGGACAGGCCGGCGATCGAGTGGTCATCGAGGAGTTCCTCGAGGGTCGCGAGGTGAGTCTTCTTGCGTTTACCGACGGGAAATCTATCGCGCCCATGGTGCCCGCGTGTGACTATAAGCGTGCCGAGGACAATGATAAAGGTCCGAACACCGGCGGTATGGGTTGCTATAGCCCACCGGGGTTCTTCGGCCCCGAGATGGTCGACCGCGCCATGCGCGAGGTGCTTATACCAACGTTGAACGCCTTGCACGCCGAAGGGCTTGATTTTCGAGGGGTCATCTACGCAGGGTTGATGGTCAACAATGGTGATATCAAAGTGCTCGAGTTCAATGCCCGCTTCGGTGATCCCGAGACACAGATAATCCTGCCCCTGCTGGAAAGCGACCTTGCACAAGTGCTGGTCGACTGCGCAGACGGACGGCTCGACCCGTCCTGCATCAAGTGGCGGCCGGGCTGCTCTGTCGGTGTCGTGCTCGCATCCGGAGGTTACCCCGGAGCATACGACAAGGGTCTGCCTGTATCGGGGCTCGACCGCATCGGGCGTGACGTGAACGTGTTCCACGCCGGCACTGCGCTGCGCGACGGCAGGGTAGTAACAAACGGCGGTCGGGTGATGGCAGTGGTTGCTACAGGCGCGACCATGGCCGAGGCCCGCGAGCGGGTGTACGCAAATGTGCCACTTATTTCGTTTCGTGGCATGATGTACCGGTCTGACATCGCGCTGAGGGAGCTCAACTAAACTAGATGGAACCTGTTGTCGGAATAGTGATAGGCAGTGCGAATGACAGCGAGCTGATGCAGCCCGCCGTACAGGTGCTGAGTGATTTCAGCATCGAACACGAGGTATCCGTCATGTCCGCGCACCGGACAGCGGAGAGAGTGCGCCAGTACGCACTTTCTGCAGAGCGACGGGGTATTAGAGTGCTGATAGCGGGTGCCGGCTACGCTGCACATCTGCCAGGTGTTCTGGCAGCGTGGTCAAGCCTGCCTGTGATCGGCGTGCCGCTGCCAACGAGCGACTTGAAAGGGGTGGACTCTCTCCTTGCCATCGTCCAGATGCCGGCTGGCGTGCCGGTCGCATCGACCGGCATCGGCAGGAGCGGTGCGAAAAATGCTGCGCTGCTGGCTGTCCAGATACTTGGGCTGTCCGACGGCCGACTGCGGGAGGCATACCGACGGTACAGGGAAGAGATGGCATCAGCCTGAGGGGATAATGATTGAGCGATATTCACGACCGGAGATGATGAGGATCTGGTCGGATGAGAACAAGTTCGACCTTTGGCTCAAAGTGGAGATAGCGGTATGCGAGGCATGGGCTGATCTCGGCCGCATCCCCCCTGAGGACTTGGAGAAGGTACGGGCCGCGCGCTTCGACGTTGGCCGCATCGGTGAAATCCTCAAAGTCACACACCACGACATGACTGCGTTTCTCCAGGCGGTAGCCGAAAACCTCGGGCCCGAGTCGCGCCACATCCATCTTGGGCTTACCTCGTCCGACATTATGGATACTGCCCTGAGCCTGCAACTGAAAGAGTCGGCGACATTGTTGCAGTCGGCGATACGTCAACTGATAGATATCCTGTCGGCGCAGGCAATAAAGTACAAGCACACTGTCATGATGGGTCGTACGCATGGCGTACACGCCGAGCCGACCACGTTTGGTCTCAAGCTGGCATTGTGGACGATGGAGATGAAACGCAATGCTGACAGACTCGAACAGGCAACCAGGTCGATCGCGGTGGGCAAGATATCCGGAGCGGTCGGCAGCCATGCCACAGTGCCACTCGAGGTCGAGGAGGGTGCGTGCCGGAGGCTCGGCCTTGGTGTTGCAGAGGTATCAAGTCAGATTGTGCAGCGGGACAGGCATGCCCAGTTCCTTACTACCCTCGCCATCATCGCAGGTTCACTCGAGAAATTCGCTACCGAAGTGAGGGCGTTGCAGAGAACAGAGGTCCAGGAGTTGGAGGAACCGTTCGAAGAAGGGCAGACGGGGTCTTCAGCGATGCCGCACAAGCGTAATCCAGAGCTTTGCGAACGCATCTGTGGCCTTGCACGCGTTGTGCGAGCCAACGCAATGGCGGGACTGGAAAACATCTCGCTCTGGCACGAGCGTGATATCAGCCATTCATCAGTCGAGAGAGTCATCCTCCCAGACTCGTGCCTGGTGCTCGACTATGCGCTTTCGTTGTTTATCTACATAGCGTCAAACATGCATGTCAACACTGACAGGATGAGGGCCAATCTGGAGATTACGAGAGGCCTGGTCTTTTCACAGCGCGCGCTGATTGCACTCATCGACAGGGGCATGACGCGCCAGGATGCATACAAAGTCATCCAGCGTAATGCGATGAAGGCATGGGAGGAACACGAGGACTTCCGCAGCATGCTCGAGAGCGACGCGGAAGTGGCTTCGCTTCTGACGCGGAGTGATCTTGACGCCATCTTCGACTACGGCTACTACCTACACGAGATAGACCGGATATTCAAACGTGCAGGTCTGGCCGACGCCTGAGCAGTCATGTGCATGTACATGGCACCTTCATCCTGTAGTACGGAGGATCCTATGGACGCGCTGACAGAGACCAGTCTTCCGCTGCCACTGTTTCAGCGGGGCAAAGTGCGGGATATATATGACCTTGGAGACGAGCTCCTTATCGTGTCAACTGACAGAATATCGGCGCTCGATTTTGTCCTTCCGGCAGGCGTGCCAGAGAAAGGTCGGGTGCTGAACCAGATGTCCGCCTTCTGGTTCAGGAAGACTCAGGACGTTATCCCGAATCACATGATTGAGTCGCTGGATGACGCCGATGCACTGGCGAGGCTTAGCAGGAAGCTGGGGTTGAACGAAGATCTGCCCCACTTTCTCGCTGGACGTAGCATGGTTGTCAGAAAGGCCGAGCGTATTCCCGTCGAATGTGTGGTTCGCGGTTACATCTCCGGGTCAGCCTGGGCCGAGTACCGCAAACACGGGACAGTGTCACTCAAGCCAATGCCGCCTGGCCTGCTCGAAAGCCAGAAGCTGCCGGTTCCCCTGTTTACACCCACTACAAAGGGCGAGAACGAACATGATCGCCCTCTCACAGAGGCTGACATCGCCGAGTTAGACCTTGAGAATGTGCTGGCCATCGTGGAGAAAGCGAGCCGGGCGCTGTATGCATTCGCGACAGACTATGCCCATGAGCGCGGCATTATCATCGCAGATACGAAATTCGAGTTCGGCTGGATTGGTGATCAGCTCACACTCATCGATGAAGCGTTGACACCGGATTCGAGTCGATTTTGGTCGGTCGAGGAATACGAGCCAGGTCGACCCCAACCGAGTTATGACAAACAACCGGTGCGAGACTGGTTGGCAAGCACTGGCTGGGATGGGAAGCCCCCTGTGCCCCCCGTCCCAGCGGAAGTGATAACGGCGACCACACAGCGGTATGTCGCCATTTACAAGTGGCTCACACGTTGAGGCCGATGATGCTCAATAACTCTTGTACCAACCCTCAGCGATAACAGGCGGCGATACCCGCTCCTCCCACGAGGCTCCGTAGGCATCGGCCACCGCAGTAAGTATACGGAGCCTGTCAACCACGGTTGTCTGAAAGAACTCCCGGCGTTGCTCTCTTGACTTCATCCCGGTCGCCTCTTGCCACAGCGCACGGCCGGCGAGGAAACCTGATGCACCCGCCTTGCAGGCGATCTCCACCTCTCTGACGAAGTCATCGAAGTCGACGCCAGCGCTGAGAATGATCCAAGGCACTGCACTGGCGTCATTCAAACGCTTGCAGTACTCGGACATAGCCTTGACATCCGATTCGGCCTTCATATCTGCGGGGAATTCCGCCTTCAGCACATCGATGCCGAGCGAAGTTATGTCTCTGGCCGTCTGGACAACGATACCCGGTTTGACGCTGGCGTAGCGGCCCGCAGAAGCTTCATCACCAATCGCGTAGCTGACAGGCTCCACTATGAAGGCAAGGTCCTGAGCAGCGCAGTCGGCCGCCAGCTTCCTGACAAGGTCCCGCTGACGCGCAGCCACGTCTACATCAGGGCGGTAATACAACAGGAGCTTGGCACCGGACGCGCCGAGTCTGCGAACTTTCTCGACACCCCACCCTTCGAGTTCACGGCTCACGCGTGATTGTGCGTCACCACTATAACCGGTCTCCTCAAGCGACACGAGCAGTCCCGCGCTGCGCGCATAGACTCCTGCTGCGATAGCCTGTGCAGCACCAAACACCGGGTCCAGCAGCATGGCACTCGCATGGGGCGACAGGGCTTCGCACACGTCCATCTTGAAGTTGACCATATCGTGGTAGGACGGCTCCAAGCCCATACCCTTTGCGAGCATCTTCATGAGCGAGCCCCTGTGGTCCAGGGCGCACATTGTGATGTGTCCTCTGTCGTTGGAAATCTGCTGAAGTCCGCGGTACTTTCCGATAGTGGTTGTCTTCATCATCGTCCTCCTTATCACCTTGCTAGTGTTCTCATCAGTTCAACCAGTTCAGAGTCCAGCGGTTTCACCATGCTCCACGCGTCCTTGAAAGTGGTCTCGACAATGTTGTTGTTCACGACACCGATCATGACTCCTCCCCGTCCCTCACACAGCGCCGCCACGGCACCAGCGCCGACTTTGCTGGCCAGTATGCGGTCATAGGCCGACGGCGCACCACCGCGCTGCACGTGACCCAACACACATACACGATAGTCGATACTTTCGAGCTGCTTCCCGACTTTGTCCGCCACCTCAAAAGCCCGGCCCGCATCATCGCCTTCCGCAACCACAACGATACTTGCACGCTTTCCACGCGCAAGTTGCTCTCTGATGTTCTTGGTAAGAGCCTGCAGATCTGTCGTGACCTCCGGCACCAGTATCTCCTCGGCCCCACCAGCAATACCCACGTGAAGGGCTATGAACCCACGCGTCCTGCCCATTACCTCAACAAAGAAGAGCCGCTGATGCGCTTCTGCCGTATCCCTGATACGGTCTATCGCCTCCGTGGCGGTATTGACCGCTGTGTCGAATCCGATGGTGGCGTCCGTGCCATACAAATCGTTGTCAATAGTCCCCGGTAGACCGACGCAGCGCACGGGGCTGTAAGACGCCAGTTCAACAGCCCCTTTGAAAGTCCCATCACCGCCGATGAGAACAAGGCCGTCTATCTCCCACTCCGCTAACCTGTCGGCGGCCTTCTGCAGTCCTTGCGGCGTCTTCATCTCTTCACAACGTGCGGTGCCAAGAATTGTTCCTCCCCTGTGAACGATATTGGCGACCGACCGTGGTCCAAGCTCGACGCACTCGCCGGAAAGCAGCCCGGCATAGCCTCTCCGGATCCCGAGCACACTCACGCCACGCGCAGCGGCGGAGCGGACTACGGCGCGAATGGCCGCGTTCATCCCTGGTGCATCCCCACCACTTGTCAGGACTGCTATCTTCTTCATCTCTTCACCATTAAGACTATCACACACATGCACCTGTGCTGGCATCGTATCATGGACAACTGGCAGCTTTGTCTCGACCCTTTGTGCACAGGCGATGACTATCGTTCGATGACACCTTTGCTACTGGGCACTGCGGAGCCTCGACGTTCATCTCGCCTGCAACAGTTGTCGAGCGCTCGCGCCAGCGCCTTGAAAAGGGACTCCGCCTTGTGGTGATCATTCTGTCCACATTCGACCCGGGCATGCAGTGTGAGCTTTGCCTCCGATGCGAACGTGACCAGGAAATGCCTCACCATGTCGCTCTCTAGGTCGCCGATCACGGGTGTACTGAATGGTGCACTGACATACGCGGCACCGCGACCGCTCAGGTCAACGGCCACACAAGAGAGCGCCTCGTCCATGGGGACTACGGCATCCGCCATACGGACGATGCCTGCCTTGTCACCAAGGGCCTCGGTGAGCGCG
>CAZODZ010000016.1:0-25425 GCA_964578745.1 uncultured Dehalococcoidales bacterium
TCATAGCATTTCTTCTACCCTAACAGCACTGTGCAGGACTGTCAACGCCCCCGGCGTTTGCCGCTGCGCGTGCTGAGTAACTAGAATGTTTGCTGCGGATGACAAGAGAGGTGTAACCAATGGGAGCATTTGAGGACTTTGTGGCGAGGATTCACAACACGGACACGATGCAGGAGCTGGTGCGTAGTCTCGACAATGAACCTGCCAGGCTCTTGCAGCGGATATGTGCCCGATATGAGGAGACCGGCCGACCTGTGCCCGACCACTACCTGCAGTTGACAGGGTTCTTTGGCGAGATGATGCTCCATGTGCTCGTTCGCGCTGGCCTGATTCAGCTTCATTCCGGTGAGCGTGGCGCGCTGCATCATTATGAGCCAACGTTGGAAGGGTTGGAGTTGTCTCGCAGAATGCGGGAAGAGAATGAGTCAACCTCTGGTGCTTTTTGACACGCATGTTCATCTGGATCAGCTGACCGACCCCCGTCGTGCGATTGAGGAGGCGTGTGCGGTTGGCGTTGTGGGCATGATTGCCGTCGGAACGCGAAGTAGTTCTAACAATCGGACCCTTGAACTGAGTTCTCGTTGGCATGGGCTCGTGTTTGCAGCCTTGGGGCTGCATCCTGGCGACATCGGTGGCTTGAATCGGACGCGTCTAGATATGGAACTCAAGTACATCGATGACAACCTGCCACTTGCGTGTGCCGTGGGCGAAGTGGGGCTCGACTATCACAAGCGGACACTGGCCGGAGCTTGTAGAGAACTGCAGAAAGACGTGTTCAAGTCAGTGCTTGAGATCGCCTGTGTCCACCAGAAGCCTGTGCTTGTACACAGTCGCTATGCGTGGAAGGATGCGCTGGAACTGGTGCTCCAGGCGGGTGTGCAACGGGCTGTGTTTCACTGGTTCACTGGTTTCTCCAGTGTCCTCAAGGGTATAATAGATGCCGGTTATCATATCTCGGCAACGCCGGCGGTTGAGTATCACGAAGAACATCGGAGAGCTGTCAAAGAAGTACCCCTTGATCATCTGTTGCTGGAGACTGACGCGCCGGTGTGGTATGGCCGGGTTGAACGATATGAGTCGCGTCCTGCCGATGTTGTTAGAAGCCTGCAGGGCGTAGCGCTGCTGCGCGAGATACCGGCGGAGGTTGTAGCCAGTGCGACTACCCGGGCGGCCATGGACCTCCTGGGAGTCGCGAGTCCTAATGAGCATGAGGAGGTAATCAACAACGATGGTACAGGCCGTTAATGGAGAGGACGACTTCAAGTCGACCGTTCTGGAGGCGAATACCCCCGTACTGGTTGATTTCTGGGCACAGTGGTGTGCTCCTTGTCTTGCTGCAGCGCCCGTTATCGAGGAGCTTGCTCGAGAATACGATGGCAAGGTTCGTTTCGCGAAGGTCAACGTGGAGGATAACAGCGCAATTGCTGCGAAATATGGCATTGCCGCCATTCCTACCTTGCTTATCTTCAAGGATGGAGAACCGGCGCAGCAACTGGTTGGCTTGAAGTCTAAGAAGGAGTTGAAAAAGGCTCTCGACTCTGTACTTGTGGGCTAGAGTGGCGCTTCTTCAGGGCGTGTCGGTGTTCTAGAGTGGTATACCCAAATCTGCGAGAGTCCCACTCACTTCAGGGAAGAGGCCAACCAACAGTGCTGCCAGCGGCGATTGCGAGATGCTGTCAGCCCCCTGCGGTGAGAGTGCTGCAACCAGCGCAAGCAAAATGATCCATGCGGCGAGCGCCAGCAGCAGAGCCACAAGAAGGCCAAGCAGGCGATCCACGATCCCGAATGGTGTCTCGTGCACAACTCTGCTTATCAGGCCGCCGACAATGCCTGACAGTATCAGTACAACGACAAGAATAATGGCGTAGCTCACGACTGGTGCCCAAGTCCCTGCATCTGGCCAGATGGCATCGGAAAGTGATTTGTACCACGCGGCTGCCAGCACGAGGCCTGCCAAAAATCCTGTGATGCCGATGATAGGCCTCAGTATGCCTCTCCAGAAACCGATTCCTGTGGCCAGAGACACCGTGAGTACGATTGCGATGTCTAGACCTGTCAAGCCTTCCCTCTTCTCTTTCTCTCTGGCGCTGTTGTGGACATTTGCTGGCTGGCGTGCGGTCCGTTTACATCCTGACTGTGTACACTGAACTCAGTCGCCGCAACGCGTCCATCTTCTCCCTGTCTCCGATCTTTGCCCGTCGTACCGCATCAGCGAGTGTAGCAATGCTCCTGTCGTATAACGTTCGATCTACTGGATAGGGATGACCATCCTTCCCTCCATGCGCAAAGCTGAACGTTGCGGGGTCTCTGAGGCTGGGTGCTTTTCCGTAGATGATGTCCGAGATCAGGGCGAGAGCCCGCAAGGTCTTGGCACCAACGCCTTTGATCGCAAGTACTTCTTCAAAGGTTTCTGGTCGGCGCTCGAGGAGCGACTCAAGCGACTGAGTAAGCCTTGTCATGTTGATGTCTGAAGCGGCGATGTACTCTCGTCGTGGCATTGTGAGAGTGACTTTCTTCAGCTCGGCGGTGAGCCATCTTGGTTCTTCTGTGTGGGCTACTTCGGTGATGACCTGCCGTGTCCCGGCGCTCTCGGCATCAACCAGGTTGAGGGTAGCCCCGTGGACCTCACAACAGATAGCCGACTGCGGTTCGTTCGTGAAGTCCGACACAGTCTCGCCAAGCCAGTGATACCTTCGGGCGTAGAGGGTTGTGGTATTCATGCCCTGCTGCACTACTGCCCACTTGCCGTCGGCTGTGAAGAAGAATGAGTGGTGATAGAGCGTATACCCGTCTTGCAGAGCGACGTTGTCAACTTTGGCTGACATCCTGCTCGCATAGACCAGTGCTGAAGGGCTCGCCGCTATCAGCTCTCCCATTCTTTCGATGTCCTTGGGCGTGTTGTGTGCTGCGCGCCCCTTGCCACCAGCCACGTAGAGTCCGAGTTCGCGTTCGGTACCCTTCAGACCTGCTTTGAGTGCGCCGCACACTGTGGTAGTTACTCCGCTGGAATGCCAGTCATACCCGAGGACACAGCCGAACGCCTGGAACCAGTAAGGGTCGGACAGCCGCCGTAGCATCTCTCCTGGACCGGACTGGATGATGATAGCGGCGACGATTTCACGGGAGAGCCGTGCCATGCGCTGAAAAAGCCACGACGGAGCATGTCCTCCGTGTAACGGAAGATTGGCAGTGCCTGTTCTCTGACCAGGGGCCTGCATCTGTGTCCGAACCGTCAGCGTGCGTGGCGGACGTGACATGTCACAGCACACACTATAGGCCGTAATTTGCTGTTACTCTCCACCGCAACGCATCGCATGTCCCCGCCTTAAGGAACCACCACACATGTCGGCTACCAGCCGCGCTTGCGACAGCGGGGATGCTTCCTGATGGCGTCTATCAGTGCTTGAAATGCCTGGCGCCGGTGAATACGAGGGCTGCATTCCTGCTGTCTATGGCTTCGATGACTTCCCGGTCGCGTACGGAGCCGCCGGGCTCAATCATCGCGGTGATACCCGCCTCGAGTGCAAGTTCAGGGCCATCAGAAAACGGAAAGAATGCGTCGCTTGCAAGAACCGCGCCCCTCGCCCTGTCGCCAGCCTTCCTGAGTGCGATTGCCACTGATTCCACTCGTGATGGTTGGCCTGCTCCCATACCGACCAGCACAGAATCCTTGGCAAGGGCTATTGCGTTCGACTTGATTGCCTTCACGACTCTCCATGCGAATAGCAGATCCTCAAGCTCCGACGCCGTCGGAGCCCGTTTGGAGACGGGCTTGGGTGATAGCTCGTCCTGTCCTATTACGTCGCGGCTTTGTACGAGGAGCCCACCGCGCACGTGCCGGAATTCAAGACCGTCGTCATCGCCTGCATAGAAAGGTACCTTCACGAGCCGCAGGTTCTTCTTTTGAGAGAGGAGATCGACCACTCCATCCGCGAAGTCGGGTGCGACGACCGCGTCGTAGTGCGTCTTGTTTATCTCCCTAGCTGTGTCGAGGTCGACGGGCCTGTTGCATGCGACGACACCGCCGAACGCTGCGACAGGGTCGCCCGAAAGAGCAAGCGAATACGCTTCTGTAAGAGAATCTCTACTTGCGAGGCCGCAAGGATTTGTATGTTTCAGTACTGCCACGGTTGGCCTGGTGAAGCTGGCGAGCGTGTTCAGCGCCGAATCAAAGTCCAGGAGGTTGTTGTAGGAGATCTCAGGGCCGCTGACGTGAACGAGTGCGCCTAGGCCTTTCTCTCTTGCCTTAACGTCCTGGATGATATAGAAGCACGCCTGCTGATGTGGGTTCTCTCCATAGCGAAGGCCGCAGGCTTTGGTCAGCGCAATGGTCATGTCTTGAGGGAATGCTTCATCGCGCAGGTACTGTGCAATGGCCGTGTCATAGCTTGCGGTGTGCTGGAATGCCTTGCGCGCGAGTTTCAAGCGGCTCGAAACATCCATCATTCCGGTCGCGAATTGATTCAATACCCACTCGTAGTCGTCGGGGTCGACGACAACGGTGACAGACTCATAGTTCTTGGCGGCAGAGCGAATCATTGTTGGACCACCGATGTCGATATTCTCTATCGCCTCTTCCAGCGTGACGCCGCTGCGCGTGACTGTCTGTACGAACGGGTAGAGGTTGACGATGACGAGGTCAATGGTGCTGATGCCCATCTTCTCCAGAGCCGACATGTGTGTGGGGAGGTCGCGGCGGGCAAGTATGCCGCCGTGCACCGCCGGGTGCAGCGTCTTCAGGCGGCCGTCGAGTATTTCAGGAAAGTCGGTTAGCTCGGAGATACTGGCAACCTCAACGCCAGCATCGTCAAGGGTCTTCTTTGTTCCACCTGTGCTGTAGAGCTCGACTCCGAGACTTCGCAGGCCGCGCGCAAACTCGACGACTCCGGTCTTGTCTGAAACACTGAGAATGGCTCGCATTATGCCCCCTATTTGAGAATGACCTGTTCACCTCTCTGGCGAGTGATTATCCTGCCAATACTGTACACATCGGGAATGGACGCTGCCAGTCGCGATGCGTCTTCCTTAGAGGTGACAACCACCATGCCGATACCCATATTGAAGACGCGGTACATCTCTTCTTTCGGAATGCCTCCGGTCGATTGAATCAGCTTGAAGAGGGGTGGCACCTCCCATGAGGCCGTCTCTATTTCGGCGGCAAGCCCGGCTGGCAGGATCCGTGGTATGTTTCCCTGGAAACCTCCGCCGGTGATGTGGGCAAGGCCCTTCACCATGTCGAGGACCGGTTGCAGCATAGCATGGTATGACCGGTGCGGTTCGAGAAGCTCCTCTCCGAGTGTGCGTTTGATCTCTGGGAAGTGACGAGTCAACACGTCCGGCTTCACGTCTATGTTGAACACACGCCGTACGAGTGAATAACCGTTTGTATGCAGGCCGGATGATGGTAGGCCGACCAAGAGGTCTCCTTCTCGTATTGCCTTTCCGTCAATCACCCGGTCGCGTTCAACTACGCCAACCACGAATCCCACAAGATCGTACACACCCGGCGTGTAGAAACCCGGCATTTCCGCAGTCTCTCCCCCTATGAGCGCCACGCCTGCGTCCCTGCAGGCGTCTGAGAGTCCTGCGACGATGTCCGCCGTCTTCTGAGGGTCAAGTGTGGCGGAAGCGATGTAGTCCAGGAAGAATAGCGGCGTCGCGCCGCAACACAGTATGTCGTTGATGCAATGATTGACGATGTCTCGCCCCACAGTGGTGTGCTGGTTCATGAGCGCAGCGATTCTCAATTTTGTGCCGACCCCGTCGCAACTCGAAACGAGCACAGGATCCCTGTACGAGCCCAGCTGGAATAATGACCCGAACGACCCGATGCCGAGTGTTCGGTTGTCGAGGGTTGTCGAGATGGATTCCGCGATGCGTCTCTTAACGGCGTCTGCGGCTTCGATGTTGACCCCGGCGGAGGCGTAGGAGTTGGCTCGACTTTGCTCTGGCTCGGTCACGTCAGCTTTCCATCTCTAGACTGGGGAGGCCCATCTGTACAGGAAGAGGATATTCTCCGGTGATGCAGGCAAGACACAGCAGTTCACGGGGAAGCCCTACGGCTTCGACGAGTCCTTCAACGCTGAGATAGCCCAGTGAGTCAACGCCAAGGTATTTCTGTATCTGCGGCACGCTCATTCTGGCTGCAATTAATTCCCACTCTGATGCCATGTCCACTCCGAGTGCACATGGGTGTCTCAAGGGAGGTGCGCAGATCCTGAGATGGACCTCTTTGGCACCGGCTTGCTTGAGGAGGTTGATCACATGCGGCGTTGTTGTGCCGCGGACAATGCTGTCGTCGACAACAACGATGCGCTTGCCTCGTATGATACTCGCAAGGGGGTTGAACTTGAGCTGGACACCCAAGTCTCGCAGTCGCTGGTCGGGTGCAATGAACGTACGCCCGACATACCTGTTCTTCAGCAGCCCCTCACGGTATGGAATTCCGGATGCACGTGCATAGCCGATCGCTGCGGCGGTTGCCGAGTCTGGCACTCCGATCACAAGCTCCGCGTCCACAGGGTATTCTTCTGCGAGCTTGGCGCCCATGGTCAGCCTGGACTCGTACACGAGTCTACCTTCGATGGTGCTGTCCGGCCTCGCGAAATAGATATGCTCGAATACGCATGAGGCCCGTCTGCCATTCCTGTTTGGTGATATGGACCAGTTCTCCCTGCCGATGGAGACAATCTCGCCTGGTATGACATCGCGCTCGAACTGTGCTCCTATATGGTCAAGTGCACAGCTCTCGGATGCAACCACACGGCCGCCGTCGAGTGTGCCCAGGCAGAGCGGCCTGACGCCTAGAGAGTCACGGGCCGCAACCACACCGTCAGGAGTGAGGATAGCGAGAGAATACGCTCCTTGGAGTCGTGACAGGCTGTGAGAAAGTTTGTCTCGCCACGTTGACCCATGCGCTGATGCGATGAGCCACGCAATGACCTCGGCGTCGTTGCTCGTCTGGAAGAAACAGCCGCTGGCCTCAAGTTCACTTCGGAGTGCAGCCGCGTTGACTATGTTCCCGTTGTGCGCAACGGCCAGTCTCCAAATCCCTGAATCCACGACAATTGGTTGTGGCACTGCAGGCGCGCGTGCCCCTGCAGCCGAGTAACAGGTGTGACCGATGCCGGCGTGCCCATGGAGACGAGCGAGATCGCTCTCCTGGAAGACGTGAGATACCAGGCCTGGCCCCACACTTCTCGACAATGAACCGCCATCAGTCACGGCGATTCCGGCAGCCTCCTGTCCACGATGTTGCAGCGCGAACAGGGCGAAGAACGTCAGTCGCGCGATGTCAAGTCCGGAGGCGTAAACGCCGAAGATGCCGCAGCTTTCGTGCATGAGGGGCTCCTTCTGATTATAGTTGTTCTGTGGCTTTGTGGTCAACGCACAGGGCCTGTGCTATAATGCGCCATCATGTTGCAGTCTGAGAAGAAGAAAGAGTTGATCGGTCAGTTTGCTCTTAAAGAGGGCGACACTGGCTCTGCGGATGTGCAGATAGCAGTGCTGTCGGAGCGTATTTCGGCCCTCACGGAGCACCTCAAGGTCAATCGCCACGACCACAACACCAGAAGGGCACTGCTGAGGCTGACGGGTCGCCGTCGGCGGCTCCTCGCCTATGTGTTCAGGCATGATCCGGTGCGCTATCGGTCATTGGTTGCCAGGCTGGGACTGAGGAGGTAGCAGACGATGCCCCACATGGTGCAGCGCTCGATAGCAGAGCGCCCCCTTTCTATTGAAACCGGCAGGCTCGCTCAGCAGGCAGATGCTTCTGTTGTAGTGCGGTACGGCGATACCGTGGTGCTCGTCACCGTGTGCGCTGCTACTGAGCGGGTGGGTGGTATGGATTTCGTACCGCTCACCGTAGACTATGAGGAGAAGCTGTACGCCGCAGGCAAGATTCCCGGTAGTTTCATACGTCGGGAAAGTCGGCCGAGTGAAGAAGCCATTCTCACGGCGAGGCTGACTGATCGCTGTCTCAGACCCCTTCTATCCAAGCGTTTCGGTCGTGAAACGCAGGTTATTGCGACGGTTCTCTCAGCTGACAGGGAGAACAATCCGGATACGCTTGCACTTATTGGAGCGTCAGCTGCCTTGTCCATTTCGCAGATACCCTTCGCGGGGCCTGTTTCATCCGTCCACGTCGGCTATGTTAACGGAGAGTTGGTGCTCAATCCTGTCATGCCGCTGATGGAGGAGAGCCAGCTCGACATCGTCGTGGGTAGCACTCGTGATGCTGTCGTAATGGTCGAGGCGGGAGCCAGCGAGCTCAGCGAAGAGCTCATTCTGGAGGCCATTGAATTCGGTCACAGAGCCAACCAGGAGATCCTTACCCTACAGGAGGAGTTGCACGCTCAGTGTGGCCGGGAGAAAATAGCGATCGAGCCGTATGAGGCCCCGGCCGATTTGGTATCCGCCATAAGCGCGCTGCTCAGTGAGAGACTCGAAGATGCCCTTTCCCAGGATGGAAAAGGCGCACGAGCTGAGAAGTTGGACGCTATTCGCGAAGAGGCGTTGCACACTTGGTCTGAGGCATACTCAGAAGAAGAGATCTCCTATGTTTACGACACTCAACTTCGCGAGCACGTGCGACAACATATTCTGCGGACTCGCGGGCATGTTGATGGTCGCAGGGCTGATGAGATAAGGCCGATCTCCACCGACGTCGGCATATTGCCATGCACTCATGGTTCCGGGCTGTTTACGCGCGGACAGACACAAGCCTTGACTATCGCCACTCTCGGTTCGGAGCGCCAGGAGCAGTTGCTCGATGGTCTTGGTCTTGCTGAGACCAAACGCTTCATGCATCATTACAATTTCCCGCCATTCTCAACCGGTGAAGTCAGACGGATGCGGATGCCGGGTCGTCGTGAGATAGGACATGGCGCGCTCGTTGAACGGGCCATCTCTGCTGTCCTACCGTCTGAAGACGAGTTTCCGTATACGCTCCGACTTGTGTCCGAAGTCCTCAGTTCCAACGGGAGTTCATCCATGGCGAGTGTGTGTGGTTCGACCCTCGCACTTATGGATGCCGGTGTGCCTATTAAAGCGCCTGTTGCCGGCATTGCCATGGGTGTCATCACCGCTCAAAACGACTATCTCATCCTTACCGATATCGAAGGAATGGAAGATGCTCTCGGCGACATGGATTTCAAAGTCGCTGGCACACGAGATGGAGTCACCGCCCTCCAATTGGACATAAAATTGCACGGTATCCGCACGGATATATTGAGGGAAGCACTTGAACAGGCACGTCAGGCAAGGTTCTTTGTGCTCGATCGAATGGCGGAGACGATAAGTCAGAGCCGACCTGAACTCAGTCCGCTTGCGCCTCGCATGATCGAATTGAAGATTGATGTTGACAAGATTGGCTCGCTCATTGGTCCTGGTGGGCGCAATATCCGCGCGATTATCGAAGAAACGAAGGCCTCCATTGACGTCAAGAACGACGGGACTGTCATGGTGGGTTCATCGAGTGAGGAGTCCACACGCCGCGCTGTGAAGATGATCGAGGACCTCACCCGTGAGGTCAAAGTCGGCGAGATATACACGGGCAAAGTGACGCGGATATTCGACTTCGGCGCAATGGTTGAGGTCCTTCCCGGCAAAGAAGGTCTAGTTCACATCAGTGAGCTGGCTGACTACCGGGTACCCTCAGTACACGATGAGGTCGAGGTTGGCGACGAGGTCACTGTGAAGGTGATCGAAATCGACAACCTGGGCAGAATCAATCTCTCGCGTCGTGCTGTTTTTGCTGCTGATTCCGGCGATTCGGAGCGGCACGTATCGCGTGCTCCACGTCAGCAACAGCATTCTCGTCCCCGTTCCCGACCGCCTGGCAACAAGCCACAGCGTTTCTCGCGGCGTTGACGACACCCGCCTGTCTTGACAGGCTTGTAATATGCGTTGCTGAGGGATAATGAAGTGGCTATACGTGTCGTCGTCAATGGAGCTCTTGGGCGGATGGGGGAGCAGGTGGTGCATACTGTCCTTGCCCAGCCCGACATGAAGATTGTTGGAGCGGTTGAGGTTCAGGCTTCACAGCCGTATTTCCCTGCCCCCGAATGTTCGGAACTGATCCCGTTTTCATCGGACCTTGGTTCTCTGCTCGAGAGGGTGCAGCCTGACGTGGTTGTGGATTTCACCAGGGCCCAGGTCGCCCTCGAAGCGTGTCGCGTGGCTCTTCCACTGGGAGTTAATGTTGTCAGTGGAACGACCGGTCTTGGTGAGAATGAACTGTCGGAGATTGGGCAGTTGTGTGATTCCAGTGGCAAGTGCGCTGTGGTTGCCCCGAACTTCTCTCTCGGCGTGGTTGTCCTGATGCATCTGGCCAAGATAGCTGCACGGTACTTTGACAACGTTGAGATAATCGAGATGCATCACGACAAGAAGCTTGATGCACCATCAGGCACGGCGCTTGCTACTGCACGACTTCTGGCTGAGGCAAAGGGCAAACCTTTCGTGTATCCTGCGACCGAGCGGGAGGTGCTACCTTCGGTGCGTGGCGGTCAAGTTGATGGCGTGGCAATTCATTCAGTGCGTGTGCCTGGCATCATGGCGTCACAGGAAGTCATATTTGGAGGTCAGGGGCAGACTCTGTCCTTGAGGCACGACGTGACCAGTAGAGAGTCATACATGCCCGGTGTGATGATGGCGGTACGGGAGTCTGTCAAGAGGAGAGGCCTCATAGTGGGACTTGATAAGATACTCGAGCTTTGAGTAGATGGAAGCTCTTGATGTTGCGATCGTCGGTGCGGAAGGCCTTGTTGGCCAGGAACTCCTCAAGATTCTTGAGGAGCGCCGTTTTCCTGCAAGGTCCGTGCGTCTCTTCGATACCAGCCGCGGTAATTCTTCAGAGTACTTCTTCAATCACCGGCTGCTTGAAGTGGAGGTCGCAACCAGTGATTCTTTCCGCGAGATCGACGTTGCCTTCTTTGTCGATGGAGCTGATGCCACGAAGAGGCTCTTGCCATCTGCTCTCCAGGCTGGAGCGGTGGTTGTCGATGGCAGCGGAGTCACCGTATCGGATGGCAGCGTGCCAACCATTGTCCCCGAGGTCAACGCTGAAGACATCGCTTCCCACAAGGGGCTGCTTGGCAGTCCCCTGTGTAGCACGATTCAACTAGCGCTTGTGCTCTTCCCCCTGCACAAGGTCAATCCGCTCAAACATGTCATTGTGAGCACTTATCAACCTGTCTCGTCGAGCGGCACTGCAAGCGCGCTCAAAGAATTGACATCTCAGGCCAAACGCGTGCTGGAAGGGCGGCGCGTGTGCCCGCACATGTACTCGCATCAGATAGCCTTCAATGTGCTTCCTGAGATCGATGTGTTCTTGGATAACGGTTACACCAAAGAGGAATGGAGGGTAATGGAGGAGACACGGCGCATCTTCCGGTCGGAAGACCTGTGTGTCTCTGCAACGTGCGTACGCGTACCCGTCTATTTCGGACAGAGCCAGTCTGTCACTGCTGAGTTTGAATCCGCCATTACACTTGATGAGGCCAGGCGGATACTGGCACAGGCACCGGGCGTGCGCATTCTTGATGATCCGAGCGTGAGTTTCTATCCTCAGCCGTGGGCTGCGAGCGGACTCAATCATGTGTTCGTCGGTCGGATCAGACGGGACCTCTCCCGCACAAATACGCTTTCGATGTGGATGGTATGTGATAATCTGCGTAAGGGGTCTGCGCTCAACGTGGTCCAGATAGTCGAAGAAGGGCTGAGGCACGACTGGATCAAATCAAAGAAGAGGAGGGCCTAACCATGCAAAAACTCGGGCGGTTGCTGACAGCTATGGTGACTCCGTTCGATGAGTCGGGTGAGGTCGACTTTGAGCGGGCACGCAGGCTTGCCCGGGCTCTGATCAATGCTGGCAGCGATGGGCTTGTGGTCAGCGGGACCACCGGTGAGTCTCCTACCCTGAGTTGGGAAGAGAAGCTGAGGTTGTTTGGAGAGATCAAGGAAGAACTTGGTGACGAGGGAGCGGTCATCGCAGGTACTGGCAACTACAGCACGGCGGAGAGCATAGAGCTGACTCAGGAAGCTGAGGCAGTAGGTGTGGACGCGTGTCTCCTTGTGGTTCCCTACTATAACAAACCGACTCAGGAGGGCTTGTACCTGCATTTCAAGACGGTTGCCGAGTCCACGAAGTTGCCATGTATCATGTACAACGTTCCTGGGCGTACGTCCTGTAATCTGACGGCGGAAACGGTCATCAGACTGAGTGAAGTGGACAACATTGTTGGAGTGAAGGAAGCGAGTGCCAACTTCCGGCAGATAGCCGCAATTATCGAGGGAGTGAGGGATGACTTCCTTGTCTACAGCGGCAATGATGGCGATACGTTCCCTCTGATGGCAATGGGTGGCTATGGTGTTGTTGGTGTAATTACACACCTGGTGGGGCTTCAGACCAGAGACATGATGGACAAACTGCTTGCAGGTGATGTGGGTGGAGCCGCTGCAATACACCGTCGGCTGCTTCCTCTCGTCGACGCGATGTTCTTGGTCGCGAATCCTATTCCGCTGAAGTTCGCGATGAACCACCTTGGATTCCGGGTGGGGCCGACCCGGCTGCCGTTGTGCTCGCCGGACGCGAAGACGGCGGATGCCATTCTTGCAACTCTCCGCAAGTACAAAATTGACCTGGCACCGTTCTAGGCAGGGATGGTTAAGCCAAGTGGTGCCCTGACTTCAGGGCTTCACCTCGAACATCTGCTCGCGTTTGGGCCCCATGGAGAGGAGCGAGACTCTGCAGCCCAGCAGCTGTCCCACATGTCGTACATACTGCTGTGCGTTGGCTGGTAGTTGTGCGAAATCTGTGACGTCCTCTGTACACTCGCTCCACCCGGGGAATTCCTTGTATACGGGCTCGCATCTCGCAAGTAACTCGACCCGTGACGGAAACGTGTTGATGAGTTCTCCGTCGACTCTGTACGCAGTGCATACCTTGATCGACTCGAATCCGTCGAAGATGTCAAGGTGAGTCAGTGCGACCTCTGTCATCCCATTCACTAGGACGCTGAGACGACCAGCCACCGCGTCAAACCATCCGCAGCGTCGTGGCCTTCCTGTGGTGGCCCCGTATTCTCCTGCCTTTTCTCTGATCAGTGAGCCTGTTTCATCATGCAACTCGGTAGGCATGGGGCCGCCACCAACACGGGTCGTGTAGGCCTTGTAGACGCCTATGACTCTGTCGATGTGCGTGGGACCGAGGCCGCTTCCTGTTGTTGCTCCGCCCGAAAGCGGAGACGAAGAGGTGACAAATGGGTATGAACCGAAGTCAGTGTCTAGAAGTGTTCCTTGGGCTCCTTCCAGCAGGATGAGGTCACCTCGCTCCCGGGCTTCATGAATAAGAGGTAACGTGTCGCAGACGTACTGGCGTATCTGGTTACCGTACTCGAGATACTGTTCGAAGACTCCCTCGATGGACAGGGGTTCATGTCTGTACATTGATGCCAGCAGTATGTTCTTCTGCTCCATGACGACATTGAGACGCGCCCGAAAGCCTTCGGGATCCATCAGGTCACCGACGCGTATTCCTGTCCTGGCTACTTTGTCGACGAAGGCAGGTCCGATACCTCGACGCGTTGTCCCAATGGCGTTGCTTCCGCGACGCTCTTCCTCGAGCTCGTCCAGCAGCATGTGATAGGGCATTATGAGGTGCGCCCGGTCGCTGAGGCACAGGTTCTGCACCGTTAAGCCGTGTGACCGAAGCTCGGCAATCTCCTTGAGGAGAACCGCAGGGTTCACAACGACGCCGTTCCCTATGATACAGGTCACGTCAGCGTGAAAGATTCCCGACGGCACGAGGTGCAACTTGAAGGTTCCGAGAGGATTGACAGTGGTGTGGCCCGCGTTATCGCCACCAGCGTAGCGGACGACCATGTCCGCCTGCGCAGACAACGAGTCGATGACTTTTCCCTTGCCCTCGTCTCCCCACTGCCCTCCCACCAGAGCAACCACTGGCATTAGTCCTTGGTCTCCTTTCCTGTCTGTTGAACGTGTATCAGGCGTTGGACGACCGTAACGGATGCGCACAGCGCAATGACGGACACAGCTATGAATACCAAGCCCGTCAGGAGGCCAATCGCCAATACTATAACCCTCTCGGGCCGCGTACACAAACCTGCTCTGACGTCAAGTCCGAGACCTTCTCCGCGGGCTCGAAGGTAGCTGACTAGAAATGAACTAACCAGCGCTGCGTATGAAACAGCAACTCCTGCGAAGTCTCCGGTCACGACGAACCACAGTGACACTCCCATGAGGAGTGCTGCTTCAGACATGCGGTCGCACGTCGAGTCAAGCACTGCACCGAATCTCGAGCAGCGACTCGCAGCTCGCGCCAGCGCACCATCAGCCATGTCTGCAACACCTGCAACGAGCAGGGTTATGCCGGCCCAGAGAAATTGGCCTTGGAAGGCGAGCCATCCTGCGACGAAGGTGACCAGTGTTCCGGTCACTGTAACGGCATCAGGAGGCACGTGCAACCGGAGGAGCATTGCCACCAGGGGTGAGATGACCCTCTTCCCGATACTCCGCCTTGCGTGTTCTAGATTGAGCATGGTTGGACACACAACGGGCCCGCCAGGGCGGGCCCGGTCGATTTCTCCTGTCTTTGTCCCTAGGCCTGCACCTCTGCGAGCGTCGACGCAGGCAGTGTGATTGGTTCCTCCTGTTCGTCACCTTGGATGAACTGTTCCGTGCGGCGATGTGCTTCATCATCGGAGAACTGCAGTGGAGGCGACTTCATGAAATACGACGATGGCCCAACGAGTGTGCCGCTGAGGCCGCGGTCCAAAGCAAGCTTACAGCATCTCACCGCATCTATCACGACGCCGGCGGAGTTCGGGCTATCCCACACCTCGAGCTTCATCTCGAGGTTCAAGGGCACGTCGCCAAAAGTGCGTCCTTCCATGCGTATGTGGCAGAACTTGCGGTCGAGCAGCCATGGCACGTAATCGCTCGGGCCTACATGGACATTGTCCGCGCCCATGTCGTAGTCGAGCTGTGATGTGACCGCGTTGGTCTTTGATATCTTCTTTGATTCGAGCCGCTCCCGTTCGAGCATGTTGAGAAAGTCGGTATTGCCTCCGAAGTTCAGCTGATATGTACGCTCAAGCCGCACCCCGCGGTCGCGGAACAGCCTAGTGAGGATGCGGTGCGTAATTGTGGCGCCGACCTGTGACTTGATGTCATCGCCGATGACAGGCAATCCCTTGTCGGCAAATCGCCTCTGCCAGTAAGATTCGCGTCCGATAAACACCGGTATACAGTTGACAAGACCACATCCAGCAGCCAGCACCTGCTCGACGTACCACTTGGTCGCTTCTTCGCTGCCAACTGGCAGGTAGTTGACAACCACGTCTGTCTTTGTCTCTTTGAGGATGCTGACCATGTCGGCTGTGGGGCCGGGAGCCTTCTCGATAACCTGCGAAAGGTACTTGCCCAGTCCGTCGTGCGTCATGCCGCGCTCGACCTTGACGCCGGTCTTCGGCACGTCGCAGAACTTGTACGTGTTGTTCGGCGTGGTGTAAATAGCCTTTGCAAGGTCTTTACCGACCTTGTTCTTGTCTATGTCGAAAGCCGCGACGAAGTTGATGTCCGAGATGTGGTAGCCACCGAGATTCACGTGCATCAGCCCCGGCACGAAGTCGTCTTCATTTGCATCACGGTAGTAGTGCACACCCTGTACAAACGATGAAGCGCAGTTGCCTACTCCGATGATTGCTACGTTCACGCTGCCCATGTTGTTTGCCTCCTTGAAGAATCGGCTTGACTCCCCGTGCCTTGTGCCCCAACCCCCACGGGAGGCGGCCTCCGATACTTCAGCGGACTGTCCGGTCAGTACGTGTGGACTGGCTCACGACACTCTTTGTGACCTGCCGTTCTCACGGCCTAAACAGGGAGTACAGGCGTGATCCCTCTGCACCGACCTCGGCAAATCACCCACACGCAATATTGCTTCTCTCGCCGCCGTGGGCATGGCTCTTGTCACGGCGGTTGAACATTATAGTATGGACTCTGGAGTGTCAACCTGTGCTGACGGATTGCCTCTTGCAACCTCCGTACATTTCCGTCATGCTGTACTTCTGGATGTAGTATGGCTGGTGATAGCAGCTGGCTCAGACACAGAAAGGAGCGAATCTATGTCTCCCGAGAAGAGCAGAGAAGAGATACTCGACGAAGTTGAACGCAAGGCGGGCGAGTATGAGATCCAGTCAGGTTGCTGCGCGCAGGGTTGCCTCAGGGCGTTGCAGGAGCAGTTTGGGATCGGTGACTCTCTCACGTATAAAGCGGCCACGGCGATGCCCGGAATCGCGCTGCGTGGTGAGACCTGTGGTGGTGTGATCGGTGGGCTCATGGCCATCGGCTTGGTTTTCGGTCGGGAGGAGCAGGGTGATATGGACAGCTACTTCCGTGCTATAGCCAAGGGCCGCAGGTTTTGCAAACGGTTCGAAGAGGAATTCGGCACCGTCATGTGCCGCGACATTGTGCGGGAGCGGTTCGGCAAGGACCTTAATCTGGCTGATCCCGAAGACGCAAAAGAGTTCACGAGGATGGACGGATTCAAGCGATGTGCATACGTTCCTGGGCGAGCTGCCCGTATCGTGGCGGAGATGATTCTTGACTCACAGTCCAAGTAGTTTGGAATAGCCCCGTCTGCAGAACCGGGGATCCACCGGCTGGTGGGTCCCCGGCTGACCTCTCTATCTCTTTCTTAGTCTTCGAGTTCGACTACCACCTCGCAGTATGGTGCGCCTTCCGGCAGAACCTGTGTGATAATTGGCTTCTTCACTTTCACTCCGAGTGCGTCGAAAGTCCCCTCTTCCATTGCTTCCAGCAGTATGGTGCAGATCTTCGGGCACTTCTCGTAAGGCTTGGCCTGTGGACACTCGTACTCGTGCTTGACGGCCCGCTTCCTACCGTACTCCACCCACTCGCCTCGCACACCAGAGTTGTTGTCCTCTAGGTCCATAATGCGCCCGAGGCACCGCGCATCGGCCAGGTCGTCAATCTTCATGCGTTTCTGCATCGTTGCAGCGCGCTTCTTGCCCACCTCGTACATGGCCTTCTTGCCAATCTCCCAGACATCATCGCCGTATTTCTCTGCAAGCGGTGCAAGTATTTCGGTCAGGAATATGCCGAGAGTCCTCCCACCCAGCTCAACCATTTTGAACACGTCGGTGTCTGGCAAAAAGATCGTTTTCCTGTCTTCTCCCAGAGGTGGTACCTCGTCGACGTACTCAGCCACGTGGGTGCCGTGTTCGTAATGTCTCTCGAGTCGCCTTGCCATGTAGCCCCAATCCCTCCTTGTGTAGCGATCAACAGCGCAACTGCACACAATACTCAGCGCGCAGAAAGTTGGGTGTACGCTATCACTTCACAGGTGCACTGTCAAAGATCTTAAACGTGATTGCCGTGTGGCGCACTGTTTCCTAGGTTGTTGTGCAGCTAGACAGTGCCATCCGTTTCTGCTTCAATGGCGCTTGCTACGGTCAGGATTGTTCGCGACAGATCCTTAGCAATGCCCTAATCCTCAGTGAAGGAGGCGGTCTGTGTCACGTAGCTTTACCTACTTCACGTTCGAAAAGATGGGCGAACTTGCCACCATCACACTCGACAGACCTGACACTCTCAATGCCTTCAATCTTGAAATGTTGTATGAGTTCAATGATATTGTAGACGAGCTTCGCCTCGATATCGGTACGCGTTTTGTGGTTATCACAGGGAGGGGGCGTGCGTTCTGCTCCGGTATTGATGTGACGGAGAAAGGACGGGTGGAGTGGTACGCCGATCCGCGTCAGCCGAATGAGAGGGTGTTCCAGGAAAGCGGCCAGATACTGATCAGGAAATGGACTGATCTGCACCAGATAACGATTGCCGCTGTGAACGGCCCCTGTGTTGGCCTTGGTCTCGGTCTTGTGAGCTGTTGTGACTTTCGCATCACTGCAGAAAACGCTTACTACAGCATCCCGGAGACGGCCCTTGGCATAGGCTACTCTGTAAGCTGTCTCTATCCGCTTCTCGCATTGATAGGCCCAGCCCAGGCACGCAGGATGATTATGACCTGCGACCCTGTTCCGGCGCATGAAGCGAAAGATATTGGACTGACGCACGAGGTGGTGGCTCCGGATCGCCTCATGAGCGCCTCACTAGCACTGGTTCAGAAGCTCAGCACGAAGGGTCCTACGGCATTGCGTCTTGTCAAACGTATGATCAATGCTGCCACAGTCACGCAGAATGCGGACTTGGCGGCACTCGAGCCGGAGCTGGTTCAGGCATTCTATCTAGCCACACATGACATTGATGAGGGACTTGCAGCGTATCGCGCGAAGCGCGTGCCGCGTTTCCACCTTGAAACGGATGACGTGTGGTGAGAGATAGACTCCGAGGGACCACCCCCTGTTTCCCCGCGGGGCGAAAGACGGTAGACTATTTCCCTTTATGAGCACTGTTGAGTAAGGAGGACAGCCCTATGGATTTCCATCTGACTGAGGCTGAGCAGATGCTTCAGGCGACTGCCCGGGAATTTGCAAAGAACGAGATTGAGCCAGTGGCCGATGCTGTCGATAAGGCAGAAGTGTTTGCCATGGACAACTTCAAGAAGCTGGCGGAGGTTGGCTTTACTGGCCTCGCGATTCCTGCCGAGTATGGTGGAAGTGGGGGCGATATCATGTCGCTCTGCATTGTTATGGAGGAACTCGCGAGGGCGTGTGCTTCGACCTGCGATATTGTTGATGCGCACCTGAGTCTGTGTGCGCGTCCTATTTACCTCTATGGAAATGAAGAGCAGAGGAAGAAGTACCTCCCCCCCCTTTGCAGCGGCGAGAAGGTCGGAGCGTTTGCTATCACCGAAGCGGAGGCGGGAAGTGATATCGCTAACATCAAAATGACCGCCACGCGTGATGGCGATGATTATATTCTGAACGGCTCAAAGCTGTTCATCACGAATGCCACTGTCTGTGATACGGTCGTTGTCTTCGCCAGCGTTCCCGAGCTGGCCCCCCGCGGCATGACTGCATTCATAGTTGAGGCCGATATGCCGGGCTTCAACAGAGGCCCTCAGTACGAGAAGCTTGGCATGAAGGGTGCAGGCAATGCCGAGCTCATCTTCGACAACGTGCGGGTCCCTTCAGCAAACCGTCTTGGCGACGAGGGCAAGGGCATGAGGATATGTCTCGGGACTCTCGACGAGGGGCGCATCGGCATTGCCTGCCAGGCTGTAGGCATAGCACAGGCAGTGCTGGATCGCTGCATTGAGTACGCCAAAGAGAGGAAGCAATTTGGTAAGCCCATCGGGGAGAATCAGGCTATCCAGTGGATGCTGGTTGAAATGGCGTGCCGGATAGAGTCCGCTCGACTTCTCACATATAAGGCTGCCAAGATAATGGATGAGGGTGGTAATCCTGTGAAGGCTGCCTCGATGGCTAAGCTCGTGGCGAGCGAGGCGGCAATGGACATTGCGACCAAAGGCATCCAGATATTTGGTGGCTATGGCTACATGATGGATTCACCGATGCAGCGCTACTTCCGCGATGCCAAGCTCACGGAGATATACGAAGGCACATCCGAAGTCCAGCGGATGGTTATCGCGCGTGACCTGCTGCGCTAGTCCGCTGACAACACAACCTGTTGCTCTCGCGGGATCGGAGAGGAGAATGTCCGGTCCCGCTGCTCGTTCGCTCGATACGAGCGAGGTGTAGTATTCATGCGTGGTTGCGGCAACTCGAGAGCCGTTTCCTTTCGGGAGGAGTAGAGGAGATGATGAAGACCCGTGAGGAATACATCGAAAGCATCAGGAAGCTCAACCCGGAAGTCTACATGTTCGGACAGCGTGTGACGAACATCGTGGACAACCCGGTGGTCAGGCCATCGCTGAATGCAGTGGCAGCTACGTATGAACTTGCTCAGGGTGAGATTATGACAGCCACATCCCACCTGAGCGGCCGACGCATCAACAGATTCACCCACATACACCAGAGTACGGACGATCTTGTCAGGAAGTCGAAGATGGAGCGTCTTATGGGCGCATACACCGGGACGTGTTTCCAGCGCTGCGCTGGCATGGATGCGCTGAACACGCTGTCTGTAGTGACGTACAACATTGATCAGAAGCATGGAACGCCCTACTATCAGCGGTTTCTGAAATACCTTCGGTATGTCCAGGATGAGGATCTCGTGTGTGATGCTGCCATGACTGATGCCAAGGGCGACCGGCGTCTGAGGCCTGCACAGCAGGCGGACCCTGACATGTATACCCATGTTGTGCGCGAAGTGGATGGGGGGATAATTGTCCGAGGGGCGAAGCTGCATCAGACGGGGGCACTGAATTCTCATGAAATTATCGTTGTCCCGACCCGTGCGATGCGCGAGGGAGACAGGGACTACGCGGTTTCATTTGCGCTGCCGAGTGACACGAAAGGCATTATCTATATCTATGGTCGCCAGCCAGGCGACACCCGCAAGCTTGAAGGGGCCACGCTTGACATCGGCAATCTCTACTACGGCGGACACGAGTGTCTGGTTGTATTTGATGATGTGTTTGTGCCTTGGGAGAGGGTCTTCATGTACCGTGAATACGAATTTGCTCAGGAACTTGTCGAGAAGTTTGCCTCGTATCACCGGCAGAGCTACGCGTGCAAGGCTGGCATGGGTGATGTGCTCATTGGGGCCACGCAGACAATCGCAGAGTACAACGGCATTGCAGACGCACCACATGTCCGCGACAAGATAGTAGAGATGAATCATCTGAACGAGACTATTTTCTGCTGCAGTCTGGCGTGTGCGTACGAGGGGGCAGCCGAGCCGTCCGGCACATACTACGTCAATCCGCTGATGGCGAACATCACCAAGTTGCATGTGACCCGTGTCCCCTATGAGCTCGCGAAAATGTCGCAGGAGATAGCGGGCGGTGCAGTTGTTACAGTGCCCTCCGAGAAGGATCTCAGGCATCCGGAGGTCGGGCGATGGGTCAAGAAATACATGAAAGGTGTGGCTGAGGTGTCAGCGGAGGACAGAATACGGGTGTTGCGGCTCATTGAGAGCCTCACGATGGGGTTGGGGGCTGCTTGCTACTTGCCGGAGTCGATGCACGGAGCAGGCTCACCACAGGCACAGAAGATCATGATTGCTCGACAGACCAACCTTAGGAATAAGCAGAAGGCCGCGTGCCGGCTTTGCGGTATCACCACCTAGGATCGGTGGTCGAGATTGAGCTTCTCGATCATTTCGAGGACTGCGCTCCCGCGTTCGATTGAGTCATCATAGATAAACACGAACTCAGGAGCGTGTCGCATCCGCAGGTGGGTGGAGACCTCCCTCCGCAGGTAACCTGATGCGGCTCTGAAGCCAGCGAGGGCCTGTCTGCGGGTCTCTTCGTCGCCCATGACGCTTACGAAGACACGTACGTGTCGCAGGTCTTCGGTTATCGAGACGCTCGTCACCGATATCAGGCTCGAGAGCCTCGGGTCTTGGACATCCTTTTCCAGGAGGCGGCTTACTTCCTCCTGGATAGCCCGGTTGAGTCGCTCTGTTCGTCTTGACACACTGCAATTCCCACGGCCACTCTCGCGAACAACCTGTAAATATCTGGCAGCTAACCGGTCTTCTCTCGCCGGTACAGCTCGATGATGTCACCGACCTGAATATCGCCGAAGGGCTCAAGGCCGATGCCGCACTCCATTCCTGCTGGCACCTCGTTGACGTTGTCTTTGAAACGTCGGAGGCTTACGAGGCGTGGCTCGCCCACTAGTTCGTTGCCACGTACCACCCTGATCTTGTGGGCGCCGCGCCATACACGCCCTTCGAGCACGTAGGCGCCAGCAACCTTGCCCTGCTTACCCGTTGAGAACACCGCTCTCACCTCAGCCCTGCCACCGAGCACGTCTACGAACTGAGGTGTGAGCATGCCCTTCAGCGCCTCTGCGATGTCTTCCTCAAGGCGGTAGATGATGTTGTAGCGCTGAATACCCACCCCTTCGCGTTCTGCCACTTGCTGAGCACCAGGCGCGGTCTTCGTGTTGAAGCCGAGGATAATACCCTTGTCCGCAGATGCGAGGAAGACATCCTCCTCCGTGATGGGTCCGCTCGCAGCGCGGATGATCTTTACTCTTACTTCGTCTGTACCGAGTCTCTCGAGACTCGATTTGATGGGTTCGATGCTTCCCTGTACGTCGGTCTTGAGGACTATTGGCAGTTCCTTGATCTGGCCTTGACCGATCTGGGTCGAGAGGCTACTGAGGCTCACCTGTGACGGTGCCGATGTGGCCTGCTGACGCTCTGCAGCGAGTACCCGTGCCTCTTTCTCATCGTCATATACCTTGAAAAGCTCACCCGCCAGTGGGACACCTGTCAATCCAAGAATCTCAACAGGAGTTGAGGGGCCCGCGGACTTGATGCGCTCACCGCGGTCGTTGAACATGGCTTTGACCTTACCCCAGGCAACTCCCGCTAGGACCACATCGCCTGTCTTGAGCGTGCCCTGCTGCACAAGCAGTGTGGTTAGCGAGCCACGAGTCTTGTCAAGTCTCGCCTCGATGACGACACCCTCGGCATTTCCCGTCGGGTCTGCCGCGAGTTCGGAAATATCTGCCACGAGGAAGAGATTCTCCAGCAGGTCGGGTACACCCTCACCGGTCTTGGCCGAGATTGGAATGCAGACCACATCCCCACCCCATTCCTCTATCATTAAGCCTGCCTCTGCAAGCTGCTGCTTCGTTCGGTCTACATTGGCCTCCGGCTTGTCGACCTTGTTGATGGCTACTACTATCGGTACGTTGGCTGCCTTGGCGTGGTCGATCGCCTCGCGCGTCTGTGGCATCACTCCGTCGTCGGCGGCTACTACCAGCACGACGATGTCGGTCGCATGGGCCCCGCGTGCCCTCATCTCGGTGAAGGCATGATGCCCCGGTGTGTCGAGGAAAGTGATGGCCCTCCCTTCCACCACGCTCTGGTACGCGCCTATGTGCTGCGTTATCGCCCCTGCTTCTTTGGCGGTTATGTTCGTCTTTCGTATGGTGTCGAGGAGGGTGGTCTTCCCATGGTCGACATGACCCATTATCGTAACCACCGGCGGGCGAGGTTGGAGCCCCTCTCTTCGCTTTTCTTGCTTGGGTGTCACCACCGCATGTTGCTTCCGCACCATGACTTTGAAGCCAAGATCCTGGGCAATGCGTGCTGCGGTCTCGAAATCAATGATGTCGTTTACATTGAGCATCATGCCGCGACGCATCAACTGCTTGACGGCACGGGCCGGCTCGACGTTCAATTTGTCGGCAAGGTGCTTGACCGACATCGATTCTTCTTCGAGTTCCACCTGCGGAGCGGCAGCACGGGCCGGCTCGGCTCCTCGCGGAGCTGGCTGTGTTTGGGCCTCCTGTCTCCCGGCTGTTCTCGATGTCGGTCTTCTCATGCCTGTTGGGACTCCTTCAACGTCTCCGCATATTCTAGCAGGGTCTGGCGCTCATGGTCGGTCAATCGTGTCTTCAGTGCCCGCTCAATACGAGCTCCTTTGAGGCCCTTGTGCCAGCAATCTCTTGAGGGGCAAAGGTACGCTCCACGGCCGCTTTCGCGCCTAGTCGTACCAATAACGATTCCTGAGTCTGGCGTCCGGACGATGCGCACCAAAGCCCTCTTGTCTCTGCGTGCGCCGCAGGCGATGCAAGTCCTGTAAGGCGTCTTGTGGCTACTCATCCGGCCTCTCGTAATATGTCTTCCGTTTCTTCTTACCCTTGGACTTTCCCCGGTCGCCACGTCCTCTGCCGCGTGAGCCGGGCAGGATGTCTTCAGCAAAGCGAAGCACCGATTCTTCTTTGCCGGAATTGTCCTCGAATCGGAACATTTCGCTGGCGAGTAGTTCCTCAAGCGTTTCGGTCTCGCGTTCTGCAGGTTGCTCAGCCTTCTTGTGGGTCTCGCCGGTGGCGCCTGTCTCCTTCCCTGAGGGCTGAACAGGCTCTATCGGCTTGGAGATCCGTGGTTCGACGGCTTCCTTGAGTGGGAATTCTGCAGCGGCCCCCTTTTCTTCAACCGGTGTTGCTGTCTCTGTCTCTTCAACCTCAGGCACCTCGCTCGCGACTGTGGCCTCGGCGCCCTCTTCGGTGGTCTCCGGTTCGAGTTGGGTCTCGAGTGCCTCTTCTTCCTCCGCCGTCTCGGCTGCTGGCGCTGGGCCAGTCTCTGCCTCTGCGGCGGATGTGCTCTTGATATCTATTCTCCACCCGGTGAGTCGAGCGGCGAGTCTGGCGTTCTGACCGCCTCGCCCGATGGCCAGTGAAAGCTGCCTGTCTGGCACGATTACTGTCGCTGTCTTCTCTTCCTCGTCAAGTGAAATATGGCTCACCTGAGCCGGGCTGAGCGCGTTCGCAATGAAAGCGACCGGATCGGGACTCCATTCGACCACGTCTATCTTCTCGCCATTGAGTTGATTGGCTATGCTCTGCAGACGAATACCTCGGGGACCAAGACAGGAACCTACTGGCTCAACAGACTCCTGTGTGCTGGAGACGGCTACCTTGCTCCGATGTCCCGGATCGCGGGCAACTGCGCGAATCTCAACGATGCCGGAGTGCACCTCTGGAATCTCAATCTCAAAAAGACGCCGTACTAGGTTGGGATGCGACCGCGAAAGCAGGATCCGTGGTCCTCTTCCTGCAACACTTGCCTGGAGGAGGTAGAACTTCAGCTGCTGTCCCGCGTGGTATCGTTCGTTAGGCAACTGCTCGGATGTGGGCAGTATGGCCTCTCTACGTCCGATGTTGACGTATACTGCACCGGGCTGGGTGAACTGTACGATTCCGGAGACGACCTCGCCCTCCTTACCCGCAAACTGCTCGAAGGCCGCATGCTGTTCCGCCTCACGAAGGCGTTGTAGCACCACTTGGCGTGCAATCTGCGCCGCAATTCGACCGGCACTCTTGGGAGTCGACTCAATTTCAATGACGTCACCGACGCTTGCATTTCCGCGCAACTTGCGCGCGTCCTCTACGGATATCTCACGGCCATTATCAGTTACCTCGTCGGTGACGGTCTTCAGCAAGTAGACATGGATGTCGCCGGTCAGCGTATCTATCTTGACAGCTACGTCTTGCTCCTCGGTGAACACTTCCTTCTTGTACGCAGAAACGAGCGCCGCCTCGAGCGCTTCAAGGATGACTTCCTTAGGAAGGTTGCGCTCGGAAGACAACTGTGTGATCGCTGCCATGAACTCTGTCTTCATTGTGTTCCTTCCAGTCTTCCCGAATAGCTGCAATAAAAAAGTGGGACATGAGACCCACTTCCTGACTGCGTATTCGGAGAAACCAACTAACTATATCAGGAAAACCTCGCGCGCGCAACAAAAAAAGACCCTTACTTCGTTCGTCGCCTTTGACAACGCCCGTACAATTGACCTCGTCCAGACAGATAGGTGACACATGAGAGATGCGACATTAC
>CAZODZ010000017.1:0-24183 GCA_964578745.1 uncultured Dehalococcoidales bacterium
ATTTCAGAGTCGCCTTCCAGCATACCAAGAACGCCGATGTACGTGCCGCGACCGATACAAGTACGCTCGCGGATGACCGCATTGTGGCCGACATGAGAGCCAACCCCCAGCCTCACACCCCAGTACAGCACCACGCCACTGCGCACTCTGGCGTTCTCTCCGATGACCACCAACCGCTCTTCCAGCGGAAGAGCCTCTGGCGAGGCATTGTCACGGTAACCCAAGATGACGTTATCGCCGATAACCGCACCGGCGCCTACAACAACATCCGCCACGAGGGTAACGTTCCGGCCGATGACAACGTGGCCCTGTATGGTAACGTTCGGGCCAATGCTGACGCCGTCGCCGACGACTGCGGTCTGACAGATGGTACAGCTGTTCACAGTAGCAGGTCACATTATATGCCTTCGTGTGTCCCCAAGTCACGAGGCGGCGTGGCTCAGCGGGGGCCTGCAATACCAACCAGAAGTTAGACAGAGGCAATTCCGATAAGCCCACCGGTCGCTGCCAATGCCGCTACGGCCAACGCATGCCCCATACCGAAGACAGCTGCCTGCCCAATACCAAGTCGCTGGGGAGCAACTACCAACGGCGAGAGTGCACAGAGGCCATCCACTGGATCGCCCAACAACCCCCTTGCCTCCACCTCTGTCCTCACCTAATATTCGGGTGAGCGGAGGTGTAACATTTCCGCAGTGAGAATGTTCGTCTAGTAAGTAGAAGGGAGGTCACTCGATGGCACAGGAATATCTGCTACCCAGCCCTCCGGCTCCCGCCATCCGGGAAGCTATGGCCAAAGCCGTCCAGAGAAAGGACAAAGGACTCGAGGTCTTCGACTTCAGCAGCGGCAATATCGGCAATCTCCTGGTAAGCCAACCGGTGTTCTCCAGAATGGAACTTGATGTCAGCGACGATGTCCCTGCCAACCTCAAAGCCATCGTCCAGGGCCTCCGGGACGGCATCGTGAACGCGTACTACCCGATGCCCAGAGGCGTCGCCTATTCCCCGACCGGTGGGACCGACCACATACGCTCGCTGGTCGCGCGGTACTACCGCGAACTCCACGGCATTCCGCTCTCCGACAACGATACCGAAAAGGTAATCGTGACCGCGGGCGGGCAGCAGGCGATGACCGCCGCCCTCCGCTCGATCAAGCCCGGCACTCGTGTGCTCATCCCGCAGTGGGAATATGGCCCCGCCTCCGGAATCATACGCGCACACGGCTGCGAGGAGGTCCGCGTCCGTATGACGGAAGACCTCGACATCGATCTCGATGACTTCCGCAGCAAGGCGACCCGAAACTCCGTGTGCTACGTAAGCATGCCCAACAACCCGACCGGCCTCATGTCCGTCGACCAGCTCACCGCAATGGTGAAGATAATGGTCGAGAACGAGGGCGCCGTAGTCTGGGACGCCCCCTACCTGCTCACCCTGCTGCGGCTGGACGGGAACCGCGCCACCTTCGACGCAGCGCTCCTGAGCGAGACACTGAACCGGCTGCGCGAGCTGGGCAAGGAGTATTACCCGCACATGTGCATCCTCTCCAGCCTCTCCAAGTCTTGCCTCATCGCCGGACTCCGCTTCGGCTTCGCCTATGGCAGCAAGCAATGGGTCGACAACATGGAAGCGATCGTGGGGCGCGAGAACCTCAGCAGCCCAACGCCTTCATTTATCGCGGGCACAGAGGTGCTCAGTCGTTTCCTAGATGAGCCGAAGAGCCACGAGTGGGTCTGTCGCGTGCTCGCCAACAGACTCACCATACTCATCGACCGACTCGGTGACCACCTGATGCTGCCAAAAAACGGCTTGTTCGGCGCCCTGTACGTCCTCGTCAAGAGCAGCGGCCAGCCGTGCAAGAGCTTCGCTGACCAGCTCATCGAGAAGTCTGGAATCGTGACCGTGCCATGCAACCAGTTCTACGGCGGCGAGGCCGGCGCGGTCCGGCTCTCGCTCGTGTCGGTACCATGGAGCGAGGATGAGGCCGGCTGGATCGCAAGCGTCGAGGCGCTCAAGGCGGCAATAGGATAGACTTGCCTGTGCAGGTCATGCCAAGCTGCGCTGCGAACGCATGCGGCCCGCTTGGATCTTCATGTTTACTGCGCCGAGTTCAGCCAGCTATAATTGATCGCCTGGGAGGTGTACCTATGACGGAGGCCGCAAGGCTTGTTGATCAGATTCTCAGCGAGCACGAGGACATCAGCGCCGAGTTCAAGTCGCTGAAAGACGTAAGCGGAGACATTGAGGCCGCCGCAAGCCTGGCCCCCAACCAGGTGAAGGGTGATTTCGTGCCACGTGCTCTCGAAGACCACGGGGCAGGCTTCCAGCGCTGGAAGCAACAGCTCGATTCCCTCAGTCGGGGGCTGCAGGCCCACTTCAAGCGCGAGGAAACCGCACTCGCCGACGTCTTCAAGCAGGAGGGCACACCGGAGATTGTGAAGGCACTCGACGAATTGCTGAAGGAGCACGCAGGGCTGCTGAAGCACATCGAAAAGCTCCGCAGCGATGCCGATGCGATAGCCTCCGGCGGCGCACGCATCGAGGTGTGGCAAGGTAAGGGCTGGGGCATGAAATACAACATCGAGGCCCTGCGCGACGAGATACTGAACCACGCCGAACGGGAGAAGGAGCTGTTCAACCGCATCAAGTCACAAATCAGCAAGAGCTGAGTCTTGTCCACGCTGGGTGGCGGCGGTTACTTGCTACCCCTGCTTTTTCTCTCCCTCCCCCAGATTTACCAGTACCACATCCGTTCCGCTGGGCAGCCTCCACACCGGGGACGACAAATCGAGCGGATATCAATAAATAAAATGAGTCGCAGCCCGGATTAGCCGAAAACGCGAGCACGGTGACCGCCCTCCCGGGAAGGGTTGCGGTGCAGTGAGGACAAGGAGGTTTCAATGCGTACCGGTACCGTCCGAGTAGTCCTGTTGTTCCTAGTGACTGCCTCACTTCTGGCAGGGTGCGCGTCGGACAGCCCAGGCAAGAGACCCATTGTCGTAGGTTCCAAGATAGATACCGAGGGCGCACTTCTCGCCAACATGATAATGCTGGCCCTCAAGAACTGACAAAGCAGTTCCCGGGGCAGCAGCCGGCGTAGGCGTAAGTCAGAGCGCGATCGCTTGCCCGTCTTTGCGGGGGTCAGAGCCGGCACAGTAGCCCCGCTCGAGCACGTGGATGGCCTGCCCGCCACCAAACAGCGGGCTGCCGTACGGCATGACCTGCACGCTGAAGCCGGTGCGCACGAGTGCGGCTACCGCCGCATCGTCGTAGCCCTGCTCGATCACGACCGTGCCGTCAACATCAACGTACCAGCGGGGCGCATCGATTGCAGCCTGAGGGTTTCTTCCGGCAGCACACGTGTGCAGGAACACCTGCAGGTGTCCCTGCGGCTGCATCGGCCCACCCATGACGCCGAAACTCATCACCGGCCTTCCACACGAGGTGACAAAAGCCGGGCAGAGCGTATGGAAGGGGCGCTTGCCTCCCGCGACGACATTCGGGTGGCCAGGCTCAAGGCTGAAGCAGGCTGCCCGTGAGTGCAGGCTGATGCCCGTGCCCGGAACGACAAGCCCCGAGCCGAAATCGAAGTAGTTCGACTGGATGAGCGAGACCATCATCCCCGATTCATCTGCCGTCGCCAGGTACACCGTATCGTCGTTCTTTCGTCTCTTGCGCGCCAGCTGGTTCCCAGGACCTGCGTTGAGCATGGCCACCTCCGCCTCCACCTCCAGCCGCGTCGGATCGAGCAGCCGCTCGACTGGCCATCTCATCCACACCGGATCGGCCACCTCAGCACGTGTCAACTCAAGCGACCGCTTCATCGCAGCGACAGCGAGGCAGGTAGCCTCTGGCGCATCAGGCGAAGCGTGGCCGATGTCCGCGTGGCGCAACATACCCAGAGCGAGTAGCGCGGCGACTCCCTGACTGTTCGGCGGGATCTCGTGCAGCACGTGGTCGCCAAACGCCATCTGCAGCGGCTCGACCCACTCTGGCCGGTGCGCCACGAGGTCTTCCTCGGTAAGAAGTCCACCTGTCTCGCGCGACCACCGTGCTATCTCCCTGGCGAGCCGGCCACGGTAGAACGATTCGCAGAAGGTGTCGGCCAGCTCCCCGAGCGTCCGTGCGTGGTCAGGAGCGGTGAACCACTCACCCACCTTCGGCGCCCTCCCCCCTGGCAGGAAGGTGCTGACAAACGAAGGAAACGCCCTGTACTTCCCGGCAGCTTCCGCCCACGTGGCCGCCACGACAGGCGACACAGGAAAGCCATTTCGGGCGTACTCGATTGCAGGCTCGAACAGGTCCTCGAACCGCAGGATGCCGAAGGCCCGGGACAGTTCTATCCAGCCGGATACCGCCCCGGGGACACTCACCGCCTGCCAGCCGGTCGACGGCACCTCGGCGAGGCCAGCAAAGTGGTCGGGGGTCCACGCAGCAGGAGAGCGACCCGAAGCGTTCAGCCCGTGGAGTTGCTCACCATCCCAGACGAGGGCAAAGGCATCACTGCCAATGCCGTTCATGGTCGGCTCCACCACAGTGAGTGCTATGGCGGCGGCAACGGCGGCATCGACCGCGTTTCCACCCTTCAGGAACATGCGCACTCCGGCCTGAGCGGCTAGCGGCTGAGAGGTAGCCACGATGTTTGCGCCGAGAACGGGCCTGCGACAGGAGACATATGGAAGTTCGAAATCCATCACGGCCGCGCCAGTATAGCAGACAGCAAAAATGTGCCGTTCGTTCGGAGATTGAGTTGGACAAGCTTTCTGCGTTCATGTAAGGTGTTGCCCGCCATGTCACAACGGTCCCCGGAACAACCCGTCTGCGTGCTCGACAATATACCGTTCGAGCCAAAGACCGAGGACGTGCTGCAGGCGATGCGTGCCCGCAAGGTCACGCCCGGCCTGACAAAACTGGTAGAGGAACTGGCGGAGAGGTCCCGCAGGGTTGCGCGCCCGAAAGCGATGTACACCCTCACCTACGTGGAGGTCATCTCCGAGCGCAACATCTCTCTCGATGGCAAGACCTTTACCAGTGGCGTCCTGCGCCGGCTGCTGGAGGGCATAGGCAGGGTGTTTCCATTCGTCACGACATGCGGCACAGAGCTGGACGCGATTGAGGTAGCATCAACCGACCTCATGGCCTCGTACTGTCTGGACAGCATCAAGATGCTCGCAGTACAGACAGCACGTCGCCACCTGCAGCGGTACTTGCAGGAAACATACTCGCTTGGCAAGCTCTCGAGTATGGCGCCCGGCTCCCTCGAGGACTGGCCCATAGAACAGCAGCGCCCGCTGTTCGACCTGCTGGGCGATGTAGAAGGCGGGATCGGTGTGCGCCTCACAGATAAGTTCCTGATGATACCAGTCAAGTCCATCTCGGGAATCTTCTTCCCGACCGAGGTGCGTTTCGAGAGCTGCCAGCTCTGCCAGCGTGAGAGATGCACTGGTCGCCGGGCGCCGTATGATCCACAGTCTGCCGCAAGGTTGGGCGTCCAGAATGCTTGACGTGCCTGTACGTACAGTGCCAGCATAGGGCTGCACGTCCGACGACAAGGGCCACAGACACCCTGACCTCTCCACTCATATGGATACCAAGAGTCTTGAACTGCTTGAATTCGACCATGTCAAGGCGCAGGTGGCGCAGTACGCCAGCTTTGAACTCGGCAGGAGAGCGATAGCCGACCTCCAGCCACTGACCGACTACAACCTCATCCAGGAGCGGCTCGCCGAGTGCGCGGAGGCGCGACGCCTCCTGTCGGTTCTTCCTGATTTCACCATCGGCGCGGTCACGGACATACGGCCGGCGGTGAGCCTCGCTGCACAGGGGAGAGTACTGGAGCCATGGGAGTTGCTCGAGATCGCGACTACACTGCAGTCGGTTGCCGCAACCCGTCACCGCATCGAGCAGATGCGTGAGGAGTTGCCGCAGCTCTGGTCCATCGCCGAGACCCTAAGTGACCTGACGGCGCTCGCGTTGGAGATCAGCCGCGGCATCGGCCCATCTGGCGAGATACTGGACACGGCGTCCCCGCGGCTGAGGGACATACGCCGGGAGATGGTCGACCAGCGGCGGGATCTGATCACACGCCTTGAGCAATTCATCGCCTCGCCAGAGGGCCATCACCTCGTCTCGGACACGGTCGTCACCCAGCGCGAAGGGCGCTACGTCATTCCGATCAAGTCGGAGTTGCGCAGAGAGCTGCAGGGAATCGTCCATGACGTGTCCAACAGCGGCGCCACGGTGTTCATTGAGCCGTGGATCATGATTGAGCCCGGGAACGCGCTGCGTGAGCTGGAGCTGGAGGAGCGCACGGAGATTGAACGTCTCCTGCGCGAGAGGAGCAAAGCGCTCGGGATGCACCGCGAAGAGGTGGCGCATGACATCGAAGTCATGACACGCCTTGAGGTGGCAATAGCCAAGGCACGCTACGCGCACGAGGCAAAAGCGACCGAGGCCAAGCTGATCACACAGCAGACAGGCTCTTTACCCATCCTCGACATCCGCAACGCCCGCCACCCCCTACTCGGCCCTGTGGCCGTTCCACTGTCACTCAAGATGGGCAACGACCTCACGGTCCTCGTCGTTACCGGGCCAAACACGGGCGGCAAGACGGTGTTGCTGAAAACGGTGGGGCTCCTCGCCACCATGACGCAAGCGGGCATCCCCGTGCCAGCGGACGACGGCACGACGCTGCCCCTGTTCGACTGCATATTCGCGGATCTCGGCGACGAGCAAAGCATTGAGCAGACCCTGTCCACCTTCAGCTGGCACGTGAGCAACCTGGTGAGGATAGTCTCAGGATCGACGGAGCGCAGCCTTGTACTACTCGACGAGCCGGGATCGGCCACCGACCCTACCGAGGGCTCGGCACTCGCCCGCGCGCTGCTGGACCATTTCAGAACCAAGGGCACGCTCACAATAGCAGCAACTCACTACACAGACGTCAAGGTATTTGCGCACACGACGCCGGGCCTCCAGAATGCCTCACTCGAGTTCGACCCCGTGACAAAGAAGCCGACCTACCGGCTGCAGATGGGCTTCCCTGGTGGCAGCAACGCATTCGCCACGGCTGCACGTCTGGGTCTGCCGGAAGAGCTCGTCGAGGCCGCCCGACGCATGATGTCGAAGGCTGAGCAAGACCTCGCAAAGCTGCTGGCCGACCTGGAACAGCAAAAGAAGGAGACTGCGGAGCTTCGCCAAGAACTGGAACATGAGCGTCAGTCCTTACGGGCACTCAGGCAGCAGCTTGACAACGAGCTCGCGAGACTCCGCAGTGAGGAGCGCAGGGCCGTCAACGAAGCGCGAGACAGCCTGTCGCGCGAAGCAGCGGCGCTGCACCGGCTGATACGCGAGGTCTCCACGGAGCTACGCAAATCGCGCACAAAAGAGCAGGTCGAGCGGGCGCGAGAGACGCTGCAGGCAACGCAGCAGCGACTGCAGGCGTTGGAGATGCCACCCCTCCCACAAGAAGAGGGCCCTGATGAGCCGATCGACGATGGCAGGATACATGTGGGCGACACCGTGCGCATCCGTGGCACGCTCACCGAGGGGACGGTACTGTCACTCTCGGAGAAGACCTACCAGGTCGAGGTGCAATGCAAACAGGCGAAGCTGTGGCTGGGTGTAGACAGCGTTGACAAAGTAACTCCCTCTTCGAAGCCGCAGGCTCCGGGCATCTCCATCAGGTCAGCGAAGGCTGACCGCGAGGTCCCGCGTGAGCTGGACCTCCGCGGCAAGAGGGCGGAAGAAGTGGAACCCCTGCTCGACTCTTATGTAAATACAGCTGTTCTCGCGCGGCTCCCCGCCGTGCGCATCATTCATGGCGTGGGTACAGGGACTGTACGCAGCATCGTGAGAGAATGGGCTGATCGAAGTTTTCTCGTGACGGAGTCCCATCCAGGCGAGCACTCCGAGGGTGGCGACGGGGTCACCATCCTCGAGTTGCAGCAGTAGGGCTCACCCCCTAACGCGTCAGTCCATACCGGACAGCGGCCTTTCTGAACCCTTCCAGCGAGTTGTCAAGCGTGCGATCGTCGACACAGTACGAGATCCTGAAGTGACCGGGTGAGCCAAACCCTTGTCCCGGCACGACGAGCACGAGGAGGCTTAGCAATTCGTGAACGAACTCGACGTCGTCCTCGACGGGCGACTTGGGGAACATGTAAAAGGCACCCTGGGGACGGACGACCTCGTAACCCATCTCCGTGAGGGCGCCGTAGAGCATATTCCGCTTGCGCTCGTAGTCCGGTACCGAGACGGTAATGTGTTGCACAGCACGCACCGCGTGCTGCATCAGTGCCGGCGCATTCACAAACCCCAGTATGCGGTTGCTGTAGATGATGCCGGCCATGATCTCATCGTGTTCCTCCGCCGCTGGATTAAGCGCCGCATAGCCGATACGCTCGCCCGGGAGCGCAAGGTCCTTGGAGTGGGAACTGATAACGATGCTGTTGCGATAGTGGTTGAACACAGACACGGGTTTGAGGCCATCAAAGACGATGCGCCGGTATGGCTCATCGCTAATGATGTACAACTCGCGGTCAAGCTCCTTCTCCTTGCGGCTGAGCATGGCGCTGAGGTCAGCAATAAGGTGCTCCGGATAGACAACACCAGAGGGGTTATTGGGCGAATTGAGCACGATGGCCTTGGTCCTCGCGCTAACGGCGGCTTCTACCGCATCAATGTCGGGCATGAAGTCCGGTCCTGTCCTGACCACACGCGGCCTGCCGCCATGGTTGTCGATATACGCAAGAAACTCAACAAAGTACGGTGCCAGCACAATGACCTCGTCGCCGGGGTCAAGCAGTGTTTTCAGAACCGAGTTCATGGCACCGGACGCCCCTACCGTCATACAGATGTCGCGCGCCGACACGGCTACGCCGGTCTCGTTCTCAAGCTGCCTCGCCACAGCAGCGCGTGTTTCCTCGTAGCCGGCATTGGCCATGTAGCGGTGCATGCCAGGGACGGGATTCTCGACGAGTCGACACAATTCTGCCCTGAACTCGGCTGGAGGCTCAACGATTGGATTCCCGAGAGACAGATCACAGACCTTATCAACTCCGTGAAGGGCCTTGAGTGCTGCGCCCTCCTCGAACATCCTGCGTATCCAGGAGCCCTGGACCATCTGCTGGCGTATGTTCTCAGACATCGACATGGGGCTCTCCTTTCGCTACCACAACAGTGACAGAGCCAGACCATTTGAACGTCGCGCATTGTACCACAGCAGGCCTCCGGATCCGGGCCATGACGGGGCGACGCTATAATGTGCAGGCACCATGCGTAAGGCCAGTAGAAGCAGTAGCTTCCTTCCCGTCACGTTGCTGGCCGCTGTGATGGTGATTCCTGTTGTGATTGTCCAGTTGATCCCGTCAGACGCTCCGATGGAGCTGGTGTTCCAAGCCGCCGTGGGAGAAGAGGTGGGCAGGTCAACCGACAGCAAAGTTGTGTACTACAGCGTGGACGCTCTACAGGGCACATATCCTGCGAGCGACATGGTAGTTGCCATCGACCATGCGTATACGAGGGGTGCGTCGCCGCAGGACATCCAGCCTGGAGGGACATACTGGTTCCAGGGCAGCATCATGAGCCCCGAGGTTTTCTACGGACAGCAGTACATCTTCTTCGGCAAGCTGCAGGTCTACGTGAGGCAGGTCAAAGCAGGCGTCCTGTGGCCCGACCAGTGGAGCGGACTGCGCGTGCTATACCTCTCGCCCCTCACAACGCTTGCGGCACCAATTCAACTACCACTACTGGTGCGATCCGATGAGATGTCAACCACCCTGCTGGCGGTGCTTCTGGTGCGGCTCGTCCTTGTGACAGCACTGGTGACAGTTGTGGCCAAGCGGGTACGCAGGAGGCAGGAGGTGCTCCTGCCATTACTTGTATACGGAGCACTCGCCATCCTGGTGACGGCGCCGATACTGGGCAACCTGTTCTGATGGGTGGCTACCAGACTGCTGAAGAACAAAGACACGCGATGTGGACCGACACTCGCTCAACAGAGCATCGGAGTCGGCTGTACGGCATCAGGTCTGGCTCAAGGGTGAGACAACGCTGAAGATGGAGACGGACAGGCACCCCCGCAAAGCAGAAGCTACGCTCTTCGCGGGCGGGTTCTCGCCCGCGAGAGCATGGCCAGTTCCCTACTCCTCCGAGGGTGAAATCAGGACCTTCATGAAGTTGGCTTTGCCGCCAACGATATCCTCGAAGGTCTCCTGTATCCTTGTTACCGGCCTGATGTCCGACACGAGCCTGTCAAGCGGAAGCTTGCCTTCGGAAACGAGACGGATGGCCTCATCGAAGTCCTGCTTAAGGTAGTTGCGCGCACCCACGACCGTGTATTCGCGCCAGAGAATAGTCCTGAGGTCTACCATCATCGGCTCAGCAAATATTGCGACAATGACTATGCGCCCGCGTGTCCTAGGCAGCTTAGTCATCATCTCCGCACCCGGCTGCGTGCCAGTGACCTCGAAGACTACGTCCGCGCCATCACCGTTTGTGCGGTCGAACACGTACTTCACGAGATCCGTCTCAAGAGGATTGACAACATCGAACCCGAGTTCCCGGGCCAGCTTTACTCGGGAAAGATTCACCTCGGACAGGACCACTGTCGCCCCACGCTCTCTGCACACAAGTGCCTCGAGCATGCCAATAGGACCCGCACCGAGAACAACACAGAACTCGCCGCTCTTGACCTCTCCATATCTGACGTCGTGAGCAGCCACCGCGAGCGGTTCCACGAGAGCCGCGTGCACCATGTTGATGTCATCGGGAAGCTTGTGCAGGAGATACGCCGGTACAGTCCAAGACCCCTGGAAGCCTCCTGGCGTCGTGATGCCGATGAAATTGAGGTTGGGACAAATATTGAACTCGCCTCTCTCACAGGAGGGGCACTTGCCACACGCATCTGTGGGACGGAGCACCACCTTGTCGCCCACCTTGAAGCCCGTGACGCCTTCGCCGATTTCCGCCACTGTCCCAGCGGCCTCGTGGCCCACCACCTGTGGGGGTGTCAGCCTGTGATCCATATGACCGAGGAAGACGTGCACATCCGTGCCGCAAATGCCACAATACGCGACCTCCATACGCACCTGCCCCTTCCCAGGCGGGATAATCTTGGACTCACCGACCGAGAACTTCCTGTTTCCCTCGTAGTACGCTGCTTTCATAGCTCCTCCGCTGTTTTTCTAACTCTCCAGAGCTCTCGAGGAAGCTTCCCAGAGCTTTTTCCGTTCCTCGTCCATGGTCGCTTTCACCTGATCAGGATCAGTACCGCAGACCTCACACAGCACCCTGATCATAGCGTCTTCCTTTGGTGGACAACCAGGCAGATGTATGGCAGCTCCTACGCCCGCGGCGCACCGCCCAAGCGCAACCACCTTCTCTCCAGCAGGAACATCGGTCGCATTGCCAATAACCACCGTGAGCCCCTTCATCTGCTCGCCATAGCCAGCTTTTTTCATGTATGTAATAGCGCTGACGAGCTCGTTCGTGCAGCCGCTGCAAGCGGACCGGCCCTGCCTGATGTTGACTTCTGGATAGCGCGACTGGAACACATCAAAGCCGGTCACAAAGTGCCGTCGGTTGCTCTCGAGATCCTCACCGACTATGTCAACAGCCTCAAGCCGGCCGTCCTTGCCCTCCTTCTGGGCCAGGTATTGCAGATGCATTATCTGAGTGGGGTCGATGTCCATGAGCGAGGCGGCAACGATATCGACATAGAGTGCATCACTACCGGCAACGATCAGCCCCATCTCTTTAGTATCCTGAGGGTACTGCCACAGACCTTCCATGCCGACGGTAGCGTCAACGACCGCGTACGAAGGACGCACCACGGTACAGAGATCGACGATAGCCTGGTCAAGGCCCAGTGCGTGACTCTTGCGTTTCTCCGCGCCAGGCATGACTCCCTTCATGTTCTTAAGGGACAGAGTCGCATGAGTACGAATGTGGCTCTTCATGACAGGCACACTGATAATGACATCGCTGTCCAGTGCAGTCTTCGCGATCCTCACGCTCTTCATTACAAGTGCGTCAGGGATATTCACTGCCACTGCGGTGTCCTTGTTCAGATTGCGGAGTTCCACCCCGAGTTGCCTGGCAACCTCGGTCAGTCCAGATGAGTCGAATGCCTCCTGGGTACTGAAGCCGCCGAAATCGTAGCCGGCGATCGCGCCGTCGCCAATGACAACCGACTTCGGGTTCTTTTCCAGCACCAGCTTGGCCACCGCCTCCACCACCTCAGCATCCGTCATGCAACCACTGTGACGGGGCGACGGCTTGCACTGGTTCGGCTTGACAAGGACGCGGGTCTGAGGTCCAATGATCTCATCGAAACCGCCTGCCAGTCTCACAGCGTCCCTTACGGCGCGTTCGACGTCGCCAGAACTCACCCTTGTAATCGCGACCTTGTTCGTCATCGTTGTTTCTCCTCAGCTTCAGAATTCCTCGGACGATACGATGAGGAGCGTCCCCCAGTTTAGACCCGCCGCACTCGAGTGTCAAAGAACGCAAGCCACTCAGTAGCCCCGAGCCTTATCCACGATGTTGAGCAACGGTTGCCCGGCAAGATAACGCCGCAGGTTCTGAGCGAAGAAGCCAGCCGCGAGCATATCATACTGCTCGACATCCCCGGCCACGTGCGGGCTGAAGATAACCTTCTCCATGTGTCTGAGGGGACTGTCGGGCGAGAGCGGCTCCTGCGCATAGACGTCAAGTCCGGCGCCGGCTATCCATCCTTCCTGCAACGCGCGAATCAGCACCGGCTCGTCTATGATGTCACCTCTGGCCACGTTGATTATGCGAGCGGAAGGCTTCATGGCACGGAGTTCCGGCTCACCTATGAGCCCGGCTGACTCGGTTGTAAGTGGAAGCGCAAGGACAACAAAGTCGCTCTCAGCCAGGAGGGCATGAAGCTGCGCCAGCGGATACACGATGTCCACGTTCGTAGCCGTCTCGCCTTCCACTGCAGAGCGGTGCGTGGCAACAACGCGCATCCTGAACAGCCGGCACACGCGCGCGACCTCGCGGCCGATGCGACCCAGGCCGACGAGACCAACAGTCTTACCTTCAAGCACATCTACCGGATACCACTTCCACCTGCCTTCTATCTGCTGGTAGAAGCTGCGGGGCATCTGTTTCACAAACATGAGCATGACCATGAGCACGTACTCGGCGATGGTCAACTCGTGGATGCCGCTCATGTTGGTGACCGTCACACGACTGGAGACCAGTTCCGGCGTGAGAATCTTGTCGACACCAGTCGAGATGGTCTGTATCCACTTGAGTGTCGGTGCCCGCTCCAGTAAGCGTTCCGGAAGCTTCAGTGCGTACACGACCTCGGCGTCAGCAAGCACTTCGTCCAACTCAGCAGACCTCGACATATCCCCGCGACGCTCCAGCCTAGTGAGGGTGGAGGCATCAACAACATGCAGCCGCGGGTCAGCTGTCCTGATCATGTCGAGGGCTGCCTCCTCTATCCTGTTGACGACTACGACTTTGAGTTGCTCCATCATGCGACTCCTCTCCCACATAGCGCAACACCGTAGTGTAGATGTCGGAACACTGCATGCGCAACGACTCTCAGTGAAACGTCTGTAGCACATGCCATACGCCGTTCACACTGCTCACACGGTTTGCATTCGTAAGGGCGCTGTGCTAGATTTCACCTTCGGCGGAAGAGCCACGGACCATCCCAAAAGGTACAATGACTCTCATCGAGCGCGCACGACAGGGAAGCAACACTCCAGAAATCGAGCACGTCGCCCGGAGCGAGGGCGTCACGGTCGAGCAGGTTGCAGACGGCCTCATCGATGGCACCATCGTCATTCCCGCCAACCCGTTGCACACCAACCGCCAGCCTGTGGGATTCGGCAAAGGGCTGCGCACCAAGGTAAATACCAACCTGGGCACATCGTCCGACTCATGCGACGTCGAGCTCGAGTTACGCAAGCTCAACATCGCCATTGAATGTGGCGCGGATGCAGTGATGGACCTGAGCACCGGTGGCGATATCACGGGGATACGCCGGCGGCTCATCGCGGCCTCCACGGTGACGTTTGGCACAGTGCCCATCTATCAGGCCGGCATCAAGGCCATTGAGGAACGTGGCTCCATCGTTGGTATGACAGCGGACGACATGTTCGCATCCGTGGAGGCACATGCACGTGACGGAGTCGACTTCATGACAATCCACTGTGGCGTGACGCGTCAGAGTATCGAGCGGCTGCGCTCGCAGGGTCGCCTCACAAACATCGTGTCACGCGGTGGCGCGTTTCTGACCGGCTGGATCCTGCACAACGACAAGGAGAACCCGTTCTTCGAGCAGTACGACCGGTTGCTCGAGCTGGCCCGTGAATACGACTTCGCGCTGAGTCTCGGAGATGGCCTGCGGCCTGGTTCGATTGCTGACGCGAGTGACCGCGCCCAGTTCCAGGAGCTCATCGTGCTGGGCGAGCTGGTACAGCGGGCACGGGCTGCAGACGTCCAGGTATTCATCGAGGGCCCCGGCCACATCCCGATAGACCAGATCATTGCGAACGTGCAGATGGAGAAGACGCTCTGCCAGGGGGCACCCTTCTACGTACTTGGTCCTCTCGTCACCGACATTGGTGCAGGCTATGACCACATTACGGGAGCGATAGGGGGCGCCATCGCAGCAGCCGCGGGGGCGGACTTCCTCTGCTACGTGACCCCGTCGGAGCACCTCGGCCTTCCAGACGAGAACGACGTGAGGGACGGTGTCATCGCGTCGCGCATCGCTGCACACGCAGCCGATATTGCAAAGGGCATCAAGGGTGCCCGTGAGTGGGATGCCCGGATGTCCGCTGCGCGCAAGAAGCTTGACTGGGCAGCACAAGCCGAGCTCGCCCTGGTGCCTGAACTCGCCCGTAGCCGTCACCTCAAGACACCTACCGAGGAGCGGGCCTGCAGCATGTGTGGCAAGTACTGTGCGATGGCAATCGTGGAGAAATACCTGGGTGGGGTTGAGGCCAGACAACAGTAGTGTCCACAGTCTCGACAGGTGTGTTCACGCGCTGCCGCCCAGACCAATACACTTCCGAGGGTTCGATATGCACTTGCTGATGGATGGATACTCTGCCGATAAGGCGCTGCTGCAGGACGAAGAGTTCCTGAGGAATCTGCTCGCCGAGTACCCGGCAAAGGTGGGCATGACGCGCATTTCCGAACCTCATGTCATCCGCTACGACAACTGCCCACCGGAGGAATGGGGTATTTCCGGGTTCGTATTTCTCGCGGAAAGCCACATCGCCGTTCATACATTCGTCGAGAAGCAGCTCGTCAACATAGACCTCTTCTCCTGCAAGGACTTCGATACTGAGACCGCGGCAGCGGACCTCAAGCGGCGTTTCAAGCTTACGCAGAGTCGTGTCTCCTTTGCCGAGCGTGAGTGGGAACGATCAGGGCCCGCGGACAACAATCCGACGCGCTTCCGCTACGATGGCTCCTGACGAGGAACTGCCCCAGACGAGCCTGACATTTGCCGGCCTTCCCTCGCGCCCGGCGGACAGGGTCGCAGCGCGGTTCGTGGTCCTTCCCGTGCCGTACGAGGCAACCACCGAATGGCTCAGCGGCACGCGACACGCACCGGCGAGCATCATTGAGAGTTCACGCCTGCTGGAACTCTACGACCACGAGCTCGACATCGACATATCAACTCTGGGGATTGCAACTGCCGACGAGTTGCCACCAGTCCTGTCGGGCCCGAAACAGATGGTCGCAGCAGTCAGTGGCGAAGTCGCATCCTGGCTCGACCGGGACAAGATCCCCGTGCTGCTTGGAGGAGAACACACGATCACCATAGGTGCAGTGGAGGCGGCAGCAGAGCGCTATCCCGATCTCACGGTGCTGCAGCTTGACGCACATGCCGACTTGCGTGATGAGTACATGAACGCCCGTTGGAGCCAGGCAACGGTGATGAGGCGCGTGCATGAGATATGTCCGTCAATCGCCCAAGTAGGCATCCGCAGCCTGTCGGCAGCGGAGCGACGATTCATACGCGAGAACGATATCCCAGTTGTTTTCTGGCCGCCACATGATGAGGCGTGGCGGAAATCGCTCGTCAAGACGTTGCACACGCACGTGTATGTGACTATCGATGCCGACGTCTTCGACCCGGCTGTACTCCCGTGGGTAGGCACACCGGAACCGGGTGGACCAGGTTGGTCGGACATTCTCGCGTTGCTGCGCGATGTCGCGCGAGAGCGCAATGTCGTCGGCTTCGATGTGGTGGAGTTTTCTCCCTACGGTTCTGGAGCAGCAACTTCGGCATACACACTTGCTAAACTCATCTACCGGTTCATCGGATACGCAGGTATAGCACCCAGACTGGAGGCCACCAGAGATGACTGACAGAAGCAAGCAGACGGTCGAATCAGCCGCCGTAGCGTACCTCGGCAGCCTGTCAGCCGAACGGCGCAGCAGGGACGAGGCCGCGATACAAAAGTTCGTCCGGTGGTGCGGGCGCCAGCGCCTTCTGCGGGACATCTCGCCTCTCGACATAGATGGGTTCAGTAGCACAGCGACACCGGTGGAGGGAGCTGCGTTGCGCGGCTTTCTGAGCGACGCGTACAAGAAGCGGATAATCCCCCGCGGACTCGCATCTCACGTGAAAGTGAAGAAGGAGTCCACTGGCCCCACGAGAGCCGGCGCAAGCAACGAAGAGCCGATTCATGTGACAGCCGAGGGGTTGGAGAGTCTGAAGTCCGAACTCGAGGAGTTACGCAAAGAGCGTGTCACAGTAACCGAGCAGATGCGCAAGGCAGCCGCCGACAAGGACTTCAGGGAGAATGCTCCGCTTCAGGCCGCGCGCGAGCAGAAATCGCATATCGAAGGCAGGATCCAGGAGATAGAGGCAACGCTCGCACGCGCCACGGTGGCAGAAAAGAAGACACGGTGCAGCACTGTGGGTCTTCACGACAGTGTGCGGCTGATCGACCTCTCCACCGGCACGGCAGTGGAGTACAAGCTTGTAGACTCGCGAGAGGCAAATCCGGCCAAGGGGCGAATCTCCACAGCCTCACCCATTGGCCACGCCCTTCTCGGCAGGCAGCCTGGTGAGGAGTTCGAGTTCAGCGCCCCCGCCGGTACATTCAGGTACCGCGTAGAGCGGATAGAACAGGAGCAATCCAACTGACAGCCAGCCGAACCGTGCCGGTTGTCCGATCACTCCCTGCTGCTTGCCCGACGAGTACAACACGTTGCTCGAGAGAACAATCCGTGAGCGAAAGTAACAGGATGTCGAGGGCAGGCCTGTGGTCCTCTTTACACCCGCAGGAACACTTCTACTGTTGTGCACAATTCCCAGCTGCAGCCTTGCAGGTCAGCTTCACCACGGCGTCACCCAGCGAAGCCACGATGGCCAGTGGGCACAGGCACGGAGGGGCATCCGGTCAGCCCTGCAGGCGAACTCGACTTCGATACCACTAAGATATCCTGCTCAGTGAAGCTCTCGAACGCTCCATCCGACACGGAGGTCGTGTCCGAGTGAGTCTATGTCCAAGGCGAGCCGGCAGGAGTCAGCAATCAAGTAATCGACACCTACTCCATCGTCACGGATGGCACACGCTATCTCAGATTCTCGATAGAGCGACCCGACGGCGGACGGCCCGCGGGAGAGTACGAAGTGGTGCTGTACATTGGTGGTGAACGGAGGCTCGTACCGCCTTTCTCGGTGGCCGCCGCCGCAACAAAAAAGACCGCCCTATCGAGCCGACCACGTCGTTTCAGGCAGGTATCGCACGGGTGTACGTCACGTTTCACGCACGCCCGGAAGTCCCTCCCTGCACTGTACTGCTGGCCCAACCGGGAACACTTCCACTATCCGGCTGGCGTCACTCAACCAACCTGCTAAGCCAGGGTGACGAAAACCGCTGCGAGTCACAACGCCCCCGCTTCGAGGCTGTAGATGCACGATGACAGGGTCAAAAGCAGGCACATCAGCAAGGCTCCGGTCATAGCGTGGATATCTCTACCCATCCCGCCGGCATTGATTCAGTGGCATACTTCACATGTTCTTTGGGTCGTGTGCAGCGTGTACACGCGAGCGCACGGCAAGTGTGAAGGCTTGAAGGAGGGAAGATGGCTGACGCCAGCACGAAAGTGGCAATAGCCGGACACGCCGGAATCGGACACACGCACTGTCCCGGAGGACTGATACAGGACGATTCGGCCGGCTTCGCCGTGGTCGCCGCAATCGTCGGGGAGGTCCTCGAAGCAGATACGCATGTCGCGACAGTTGAGGTCAGCCCCGACAGCAACACCATCCGGGTGACGACAGCAGGTGGCGGCGTGGGGGAGGCCTCGCCTCGCCGGGGTATAACACCAAGCGAGGCAAGGCTCATACAGAATGTCACTGGTGGCGATGCGCTGCTGTGCCAGGCAGTAGCGATAGAGACGCTGGGTCGCATGTACGGGCAGGGTGTACTCGAGACTCCAGCTGCACTCGAAGCCGCACTCGCCAACTCGGTCATAGACACGTTCCACAAGAAGGCACCCGAGAGGTTCTACATCACGAAGGAAGACTTGCCAACAAACAGCGGGCTCATCGGCGGCATGCTGGCGGACCTCGGCGGCGTGCGTGCAGCAGTACTGGCAACAGTGAATGAATCGACTGGCGGGCTCGGGCCGAACGAAGACCTGGAGGGCAATGTCGCACTCGGCTCCAAGCGTGCGCTCATGGAGAAGCTGGGGATGCTGAAGTGCCCGACCATCGTCGTTGAAGGCAAAGCATACGTCCCCGCTCTCTGCGACGGCCTCAAGCAGACGACATTCCTCGTCCGATTCCACAAGGACGTCGACAACGTCGTGGTGGCCAAGGCGCTTTACGAGGCGGCGAATGACCTCGGATACCCGGTAGTCATCGTCGATGACGCCTTCCCGCGGAACAAGGGCGCCTTGCGGCGACGGACAATCGAGGTTGCAGAGAAAATCAGCCGGGCCGCAGAGCGGCTCGAGAAAGCGGAGAAAGGTACAGAGAAGGTGCTGGCCGTTGCAGAACTGGCAAGGCTGGTGAGCGAGGAAGCCGGCGGGGTGAGCTTCATGACGGATGCGCTGTTCGATGTCGTGCGACAGACAGGATTGATTCCAGGGACATCGGCCGTCCTGTCAATGCTGGTCACACGTGAGTACCTGGACCACTGGAAGATCCCCGTGGTTGAAGCGGACGACATCGAGTCAATGAAGCATATCGTCCATGGTGCGATTCCGAGGATAGCAGCGCACATCGACGAGGCTGATGCCGTGCTTGAAAGGCTCTACGAGGACACCGCTCCGCTGGAGTCGTTCGTCCGGCCAGTGTGACCAGCCCGGGCCCATCCACGTACAAGGGCCATGGCCAACAAGCACATACGCAGACCGACAAAGATCTACTCAGCTACAAGAACCACCACTCCCCAGCGGAGCGCGTTCCCCTGAGCAGACCAGCCGCGATGAACAGCACGGCGAAGTAACGGGCCCCCTGTCCAGAGGCGCCACGCATCGCACCGGCTGTTGCAGCCGGCAGTGATGAGCGCTATGCTGGCAACATGGTGGAAGGCCCATCGGACAGGTCTGGGGGTTGCAGATGAAACAGGTGCTGTTGCCAGTTGCCATACTCGTGATATTCACAGGATGCTCATACGTCACCACCCCATCGAACCACCCACCGGAAGCGTTCATCAACTCCATTTCGCCGGCGGAGGCCACCGCGGGAGAGACAGTCGCCTTCGAAGGTGAGGGTGCCGACAGTGACGGCGACATCGTGGGCTACCAGTGGCATTCCAGCCTGGATGGTGACCTCAGCCAGTTGCCCTCGTTTGAGACGAACACCCTCTCGATTGGTGAACATACCATCTCATTCTCGGTACAGGACAACAACGGCGCGTGGTCTGCCGAAGTGTATGACGCGGTAACCGTGGTGCCACCGCCGGTGACAGTGGTGCAGTTCGAAGCATCGCCAGCAATAATCGAGTTGGGTGACAGTGCCACGCTGTCATGGAACGTCTCTAATGCAACGTCGGTGAGCATCAACCAGGGCATCGGCACAGCGCCCACGGTTGGGTCGGTCACAGTGGATCCGAGGGTTACAACGACATACACGCTCGAGGCAACCGGCGCGAGCTCGACCGCCACTGCCATAGCGACAATCACCGTGAAGCAGGGGCGCATGTCCATCACCCTGACGGCCGACAGCGAGGAGAGTGGCTATGTCCGTCGCAGCGGCGACTACCGGACAGTAGGCATATATGTCGGCGACGACAATGCCAACAGGGGCATCCAGGGATTCCTCACATTCGACATCTCGGACATCCCTGGCGATGCAGTGATAGAACGGGTCATCATCGACCTGTCCAGCTACGACATACCCTACCAACCACCCCTCCCGGACCTCGGATGCCTCGGCGCGTACATCCATGAATACAGCTCGCTCTATGGACAGTACCAGGAAGGGGACCTGCCCCCACCAGTCGAGGAATGGTGCGATTTCGCGGACATCGATACGCCTGGTGATTCCCCCGGGCTCGCAGATGCGCTCCAGGACAATGTCGGACAGGGCAAGTTCCAGCTTCGCCTGCAGTTCCCGGGTATGGCAACGGATGGCGACGAGACAAGAGACCTGTTGCACTGGTCACGCGAACATCTGCCGACGATCACCGTCGAATACTACTCCGGCAGGGCATAGAAGCAGCCGGGCAAAGAGAGTACCGGCTTTCTTCTACGAGGCCGTTGCCAACGCCAAGCATGTGCTCAGTTGCGATGCAGTTGCGCCCTGTCTCTACCAGGGCCATGAAGCAACACTCCATCCAATGCCGGTATCTCCATGGCCGGAGTAGGCCCCTCCATATAGCTCACAACCAAGTACAACCGTACCGGTATGTCCGCGAAGAAAAGGAGCATGTATTGACGCCCCGAATGCCGTCTGCTTTGATAGAAACGCCGATGCCCACCGTGGGACAGCCGGCGGGGTGTTGCATGTGAAAGAGGAGGTGACTGACAGTGCCAGGCATACACATTTCTCCAGTGCTTGCAATCATCGCTGGAATACTGGTCCTGCTGATGCCCAATCTGCTGCGATGGATCGTGGGCATCTTTCTCATCGTATGGGGAGTTATCCAGCTGCTGTAAACTGACGGGAGCCAATCAGTCCGCACGCCGATAATGGTCTCCAGCCGCCCCGGGGCTGTGTATGGGACCACAGGAAGAGGGGGCCGTGTCTGTGTCACTCACACGAAACGGTCATGTCCACAGTCTTGTGACGTGCCGTTCCCGCGCAGCGGTCATGTCACAGCCATGTTTCCTCCATAGCTGCGACGCTTCCAGTGCACCTGGCGTCCTGCAAGCCTCAGCGCCGTGCCATAGAGCATTGCCAGCAGGAAGAACACGATCCCGAGCGGCGTGAGAAGGGAGCACACTGCAGGCTCACCAAGAGCACGGTCACACGCGAAGCGGGCCAGCAATATGATGCCAACCTGCACAAGGGCAAGGACGAGCACTTGCATGCCATGTTGCTGCAGGAGAAAGAGCGCCACAGCAGTCGAGATGAACGGGCTGGAGAAGCCGATCACCAGACACAGGCCGGCTACCAATGTAGCCACCGGAGACAGGGCCGAGAAAGAGTAACCCCACTTCACAAAGCCTTCCCACAGTGACGCGTGGTCGCGGTACATTCTGCAAGACACGATTGAAGACAGGTTGAGCATCACCTGGCGCCCTCGTTTCTTCCTCACTTCAAGACCAAGGAACACGTCCTCCATGATCCGCGCCTTGACTGACTCGTGACCGCCAATGCGTTCGTACTCGGAACGGGGAAAGAGGAGAAATTGCCCATTCGTGAACGAGAACGGCCGCCACTCACGCAGTCGTACAACCTGTGGTGGCAGGGCCACCAGCAGCAAGAAGAACACAACTGGTATGCTCGCCTTCTCAAGCAGCGTGCCGACAACCTGCCGCGGGTAACCTGAGACAAGGCTCGCTTTCGAGTGCTGTGCAATCGGCAGCACTGTCCTGAGCATCTGCGGTGCGTGCGTTGTGTCCGCATCGGTAAACAGCAGGTAGTCACCCCTTGCCACGCGCGAGAGCTGCCAGCAGGCATGGGGCTTGCCTGCCCATCCTTCCGGTAAAGGAGCTCCTCGCAGCAGTCGCACGCGGTCGTCCCGGGCGGCAATGGCAGCGACTATGTCAGCGGTGCCATCGGTCGACTCGTCATCAAGCACGAGCACCTCGAAACTGGGATAGTCCTGCGCACGCAACGAGTTGACGCAGTCAGCGATGTTGGCTGCTTCGTTGCGCGCAGGCACAAGAATGGACACGAGTGGTGTGCCCACCAGCGCAGGTATCTTCGCTGCCGGCAGGCGGATCGCCCGCAGACTGACAGCCATGTTGGTAGTAAAGACAGCAATGACAGCGAGGACGATGAGCTGGTAGATCACTTCAGCAACCCGAGATGTCGACTCTCACGCATCGCCGTGCACCGCGCGCAGCCACCGGGCTGGTCGATTGATGATACCCGGACCATGATGCAGGTCCCCACGGTGTCTCCAGGCGAGCAGCAAGAGCAGTCCCGCCATGAACCAGACCTGTGCAAGGCTTCGCGCAATCGCGACAAGGTATGTCAGAGTCCCTGCGGCGCTGAACATGACTATCCAGGCAGCCCGGTCCAGAAACAGGAACCCAACGGTCATCAGGAGTATGGCCACAAGGAATATGTCATGGTCGGGAACGGCCAGCAGCACTCCTCCGCTGACAGCCAGGGACTTGCCGCCGCGGAAACCCAGGAACGGCGTAAACGCACTACCCAGGATGGCGCACATTCCAATCAGCAGCACCGATTGCTCCGGCAGACCATAGACACGATGGGCCAGGACCACGAAAGGAGCGCCTTTGGCCATGTCAAGCACCACGGCAAGCCCACCGACGAACCGACCTCCAGCCCGGAACACGTTGGTCGCTCCGGGGTTCCCGTCGCCATATTGCCTGATGTCCCGCTGCAGGACCCATCGACCCAGCCACAACGAAAAGGGACATGCCCCAAGGGAGAAAGCCAGCACTGCCAGAGCGAACGTCACGATCAGCATGTTCACCTCTCTCCTGCACTCTGCGTTGAGTCAGATGGTTCTCCGGCGCCTGCCACGCCCACCCCGATGCACGAACACGCCGACACCTGACATCCCAAGGAGGCGGCGGGATGTCTTCCGCCATACACGCTGAACCAGTATAGCACGCAGCATGTCAGAATCGTACGATCGACATAGTGGGACTGTCTTCACGTGACAACACTCTGCACCGTGGTAAGAGCAAGTGAACATGCGGGCAGACAGCCTATTCCCGCAGCTGCGTAGCAGGACTGCTCCAATTGCTACGACACCCCGTCCCTGACACAACGCAGCATGCAGCCCGGCACCACCCACAGAATGCCTGCGAGGTCACGACCGCCCTGCATACTCCAGCCAGGGAGTGGCACCCAGTATGCCACTGCCTCACCCACCATAGCGGGGGAGATCCACATGGCTGCAACTGCTACAGCCCTTAAATACAGGCTGTGCTCCACCACCCCGTCAACACTTCAGCCCCATTGAGCACCAGTCCCGATCCCCTTTCGGGGAAGCGTCTTTCAACCGGGGTAGTGATGATGTGCCACCCACAGGATCCCCATACTTTTACAAGTGCGCAATTCCGGGTAGTGGCCGTGTCTCTATGCCAGCTCGTCCGTGCGGCACACAGCGACCCCCGCAGGTGAAACCACGCGGGTCCACCCCGTCAGCCGCGGCCTCCGATACAGGGCACACCACTGCGCGCCCATGAAGCTGGTGCCGGCGACGCAATCGCAGGGTGCCCATCAACCCTGGGGCAGGAGGGCACAGAGGGCCTCCTCTGCATCGACACGTGGTACACGACCATACGCCAAGTCTTAATCCCCGTATGAGGAAGAGCATCTTTTCACCGGTGAGAGATGAGCGGCACCTATTGAAGCCAACCCCGGCGAGCCGATTACACCGGCCGCGTACGAGCCGTGGGTGGACGCGCACTATGCCTCCTGCTACAGTAACTGCATCTCATCCACAGGGATTCTCAAGGTAGCCAAGCAGCCCCGGCGTCAATCATATAGTGTCGGGGCCATTCCTCTGCCACAGCTATTGACAGGGCGATAGACCTGTACCACGATGGAGAACGGCTCCAGAGGACAACTTC
>CAZODZ010000018.1:0-24003 GCA_964578745.1 uncultured Dehalococcoidales bacterium
CTGCTGCGTCTGCGTCGGGGCAGACTGTATCCCGATCCGCAGCTGCAGTACCCCGCCCAGCGTATCAATCTGCGAGCAGCCGGCCACTCGTACAGTGTGATTGACTGTAACAGCGGAGCTACGCTCGAGACCGTGGATGGATCGGTTGCCCTGTCCCAGCTGCATCCAGGTGCGGTCTATCTGCACCAGGGAGAGACTTTCCTCGTGCGGCACCTTGACATCGGGTCGCGGCTTGCGTGGATCGAAGCCTCTGATGTCGACTACTACACGCAGGCACGTGAACTCACGGATATCCGCGTCCGTGCGGTCACCGCCGAGAAGCAGGTCGGCGATGTGAGGGCCTGTCTGGGGGACGTCCGGGTAACCAATCACGTTGTGGGCTTCAGGAAGAGGCGCCAATTCTCTGACGAGTTTCTGGGTGAGGAGCCTCTCGATCTGCCTGAGGTAACTTTCGACACGCGAGGATTCTGGTTCGATGTGCCTGACCGCGTGGTCTCGGCAGTTGCTGCGTCAGGACGCAGCCTTCATGGGGGACTGCATGCGTGTGAGCATTCGCTGATTGGCATACTGCCCCTTTTCGCGTTGTGTGATAGGAACGATATCGGCGGTGTCTCGATGCCGGTCGGGCTTGACAGTTACCAGCCTCAGGTCTACCTGTACGACGCTCATCCCGGTGGGGTCGGAATCGCCGAGTTAGGCTACGAAGTGATCGAACGCCTGTGGACAGCTACGTTTGGCCTCGTGCAGAGCTGCCAGTGTCTTGACGGTTGTCCCGGCTGTATCCAGTCGCCCAAGTGCGGCAACAACAACGAGCCCCTGGACAAGGAGGCCGCCATCATCATACTGTCAGCTTTGCTCAATCGCCAGCAGGCTGCCTGACACGCGGCGGACAGAGGCGGTGCGACACGGTTCCACGCCCGATGGGGCGCCAGAACGCTACTCTGATGCCGTCGCATCAGTTCGTAGTGTCGTACGGTGGCGGGTGCCCCGACGCTCGAGCATGACCAGCAGGAGCACAACGCCTCCCAGCAGGATGATGGTGGCGCCGGAACTCAAGTCCATCAGATATGAAAGCGCCACACCGCCTGTCGCCAGCAGCGCACTGACCCCGGCGGCAAGGAGCATCATCGTCCGCAACCGGTGTGTGTACTGGCGTGCGATTGCCGGAGGGATTGATAGAAGAGCAATTACGAGGACGATTCCTACCACCCGAATAACCATCACTATGGTCAGGGCGATGAGGCCCAAGAGTACCATGTTGAGCGCGCCGGTTGGGATCCCCTCCGCGCGAGAGAACTCTTCATCAAATGAGATCGCCGCGAATTCCTTGTAAAACGCCAAGACAGTGATGATGATGACCATATCAAGCACCAGCATCAACAACAGCTCGCTGCTTTTCACGGTCAGTATGTTGCCGAACAGGTAGCTGAACAGGTCAGGTGCATACCCCTCCGAAAGACCCACGAATACGACGCCCAGCGCCATCCCCGTGGCCCACAGGATCCCGATTCCCGTGTCCTCGGACAGGTGCATCTGGCGTGACAGCATCCCTGTAGCCAAGGCTGCAGGTATCGCGAAGATCATGGCCCCTGCTATTGGATTAAAGCCCAAGAAGTAGGCCAGCCCGATGCCGCCGAAAGTGGCGTGTGAGATTCCACCGCTTATGAACACCATCCGCCGCACCACCACGTATGTTCCTACAATACCACAAGCGATGCTGACGAGCAGGCCAGCTGCAAGTGCATGCTGCATGAAGTCGTACTGAAGCACCGACATTACTGGTGTCTCCTCAGTACCCGGTGTGGTATTCCGTGCGCGAGCAACTGGACCGGGCAGCCATATGTCGCCTCAATGCCCTCCGGTGGAATCTCCTTTGACCCGTGGTAGTACAGGCGGCGATTGAGGCAGGCTACCTTGTCCACGTGGGTCGAAATGGCGGACAGGTCGTGTGATACCATCACTATGGTGATGTGCTTGTTCAGTTGGGACAGCAGGTCATATAGCTCGGTCTGTGTGGCTGGGTCGATGCTGGAAAGGGCCTCATCGAGCAAGAGGAGAGATGGGTTTCGTACAAGCGCTCTGGCGATGAAGGTGCGTTGCTGCTCTCCGCCTGAGAGGTGGCCGACAGGTCTGTTCCGAAGGTCCGTGATGCCAACCATGTCAAGTGCGTCGAGCGCCTTCCTGCGGTCTTCGGCGCTGAACCTGCGCAGTAGCCGGTGCCGCGAAAGACGCCCCATGAGCACGACATCCTCGACTGTTATTGGAAAATCCGGATCGAAGAGGCTGTGCTGGGGCACGTACCCGATCAGGTGCGCACTCTCCTCGGGTGGCTTGCCCCAGACCTTCACTTCGCCTTGGACTGGCTCTACCAGGCCTAGGATGACCTTGAGTAGTGTGCTCTTGCCTCCTCCGTTTGGTCCGATAACCCCCAGGAAATCACCCTTCTTAATGGTGAGGCTGATGTCCTCAAGGATGGGCATGTCTCCCTGTTCTACCCATACGTTTCGCAGGGCTACCACCTCGTAGTGACCATCCAACGGTTGCTTTCTCGCAGTTCGCATTCCTGTTAGCTCACTCCTGCTTCAGTTCGCGTGCTATTGCTTCTGCGGTGCTGCGCATCGCTGGGATGTAGATGCGTGGCAGCGGGTCGATGGCCACTACCTCAGCCCCGAGCGTCTCGGCGATGCCTTCCGCCTCAGCTGTGGCAAACTGCGGTTCCACGAACACGTAACGGAGCCCGTGCTTGCGCGCTGTGTCGATCGTGCGCTGCAGCGTCTGTGGCGTTGTGGCTTTGCCTTCCTCTTCGATGGCGAGCTGTATGAGATCGTACTCATCGGCGAAATACGCGAATGAAGGATGGTATACCAGGAAATACCGTGAGTCTGCCCCCTCGAACATCTGTTTGATTTCGCTGTGGAGTGCCCTGAGTTCATCGACGTAGGCTGCGCCGTTCTTCGCGTAGGTGTCGGTGTTATCGGGATCAACTGATGCGAGTCCCTCAATAATGTTGTGCACCATGGTGATGGCATTCAGGGGAGAGTTCCAGATGTGAGGATCGTCGTCTATCAGTTCGATTCCTCTCGAACAATCCACTACTGGCATCTCAGGGTTCTGCGCGATGAGTTTGTCGAGCCAGACAAGCTCGAATTCCACGCCGGAGCCGACCTTGAAGTACACGTCAGCATGTGCGACCTCAGACATCTGGCCCGGTGTTGGCTCATAGGTATGCGGGCTTGCGCCAGCAGGCACCATGATGGTCACTTGCACCAGCCCCCCACCTACATGCTCGAGGAAATCGGCCAGTGGTGGAATTGTTGTCACGGCTCTCAGGGCGGGTTCTTCCTCGGGGATGGTCGCAATTGTGCAGGCAGAGAACAGCGACATCAGCAGTGCTGCAATACAGGCCGCACCTGCAGCGATGCTCGACGTGTGGTGATGTCTTCCTGTGCCCTTCAGCTCATTCACCTCCGACCGTTCAGCGTGGTCGTCGGCCATCACGGCATAGGGGACAGGTGCCGACGAATTCAAGCACGTGGTTCTGGATAGTGTAGCCTGTCTCAGCGGCGAGGCGCCGGCCCAGCCTCTCGATGGCCTCCGATGTGAAATCCACGACATGGCCGCATTTTGAGCAGATCAGGTGGTGGTGGTGTTCCGCCGGTCGACTCAGCAGGTATGTTGGCTGCCGGGCGTCAGCGGATATCTCACACGCGAGGCCGAGTTCGACCAGCAGCCGCAGCGTGCGGTAGATGGTTACAAGCCCGACGTCTGGTGCAATCTCCCGGACTGCTGCATGCAACTGGGCTGGCGTGAGGTGCGACGTGGTCTGTGAAAGCGCGCGCACCACTGCCCGGCGCTGCGGAGTCATCTTGTAGCCGCGCTGCCGCAGAACGCGCAGAGCCCGCCTTTGTACTGCTGGCGCCGTCATATCATTGCCAGTTGGAAAGAATTTTCATTTATACTAGAGCATATTAGGGTTGTTGCCCGGGCATGTCAAATGGCTCTGTCGTCGTCTGGCGAACGTATCCCCATCCTGTGCTAGTATTCGGTGCGGACTAACCAGCTCCGGAAGGATGGAAGTGATTATTCTTGACTGGAACCCCATCGCGTTCACGATTGGCGGACTGACGGTACGCTGGTATGGCATCATGGTGGCACTGGCCGTTGTTGCGGTGCTCGTTATCACGATGCTCGAGGCCAGGCGCAAGGGCATATCCGAAGATCTCATGTACAACCTCTTCGTGTGGGGCATGATCGGAGGCCTTGTTGTTTCCCGTCTTGTACATGTGGTCGACCGCCTCGTGCTGCACCCCGGCGAGCCATTGGATATATTCAGCTTTGCAGGCCTAGGGCTTTGGGGGGCGGTGCTCGGTGCTCCGCTTGCCACCTTCATCTACACACGCGTGCAACACATCCAGTGGTCGAGCATGGCTTCAGTCGGCGACGCTGTTGCGCTCGGCGCTCCCATCGGTCAGGCAATTGGGAGGGTCGGCTGCTTCATCAACGGATGCTGCCACGGGGGCATAACAGATGTACCGTGGGCTGTCGTCTACGACAATCCCAATTCGTTCTGCTCTCTGCCTGGTGTGCCGGTTCACCCGACCCAGCTCTACCTGCTCAGTTGGAATCTGGTCGTCTTCGCAGTCGTGTTCTGGATGCGCAAGAAGACGAAGCCAGATGGCGCATCGTTCCTCACGTATCTGAGTCTATATGCGATGGGTGACCTGGTAATCCGCTTCTGGAGGATAAACGAGGTCTATTTCCTCGGTCTGCAGCAGGGACAGCTCATCAGCCTGGGGATTCTCGTTGTATCGGTCGCGATACTGGTGAAGAAGTGGCGCGACTTCAAACCTCCAGCCCGGCTGTGAAGTACGCTACTCCGAAGGGCGGAAGTCCAGGATATTGGCCTGCAGAACTTCTGTGCCGTTCCACCGGCGGGTTCTCAGCGTGTACACGACGTCGATCAGTCTCGGCACATCCTCGATCGGGCTCGACGTGCGAAAGTCGACGGCCTCAAAGACAGCTCCGTCCCTCTGCAGCTTGAGGCTGTTCCAGCGTTCTTCGTTGCGGAAGCAGTGGCACTCAATGACGCGGACGCGGCTCGTGAGGAAACATGGCTCGGGATTGCCCTGGCCGAATGGTTCAAGTGCTCTCATCGAGCGGTATGTCTCGCCACTGAGGGCTGTGAAGGGCACCTCAGCGTCGATCGAGATAACCGGCGACAGCTCAACGCCGCGCAGGCGCTCTTCGGCGAGCCCAACGAGCCGCTGCTCCAGTCGGTTGATGTTCTCGCAGCGGATGGAGAAGCCTGCTGCAAGCGGATGCCCTCCGAAGCCCATTAGAATGTCGGCGCATTGTTCCAGCGCAGCGGCCATGTCAAACTCGGGGATGCTGCGCGAACTCCCCCTGCAATGGTCGCCTGCCTTCGTTATCAGCACGGTTGGCCGGTAGTACTCCTTCGAAAGTTTGCCAGCCACCAGCCCGATGACGCCCTCTGGATACTCGTAGTTGGTGTCTATGAGCAGTGGCATGTCGAGCTTGTTTGCAAGGCGCGACTTGGCACGCTCGTACGTCTCGGTGGTGAGGGTCTGCCGTTGTGTGTTCGTTACGTCGAGCTCTCGTGCCAGCTCAAGGGCCTCTTCATCTGAATCGGTCATCAGGAGCTTGAGACTTTCAGTCGCATGATTGAGGCGGCCAGCGGAGTTGATGCGGGGCCCAAGCGCCCAAGAGATGTCTCCGGATGTGACAGATCCCGGGGTAAGACGTGAGACGGCCAATAGGGCCCGAACACCAGGCCGGCGAGCCAAGTTGAGCGTCTGAAGCCCTTTCTGCACAAAGAAGCGGTTTTCCCCTGACAGAGAGACCATGTCCGCCACTGAGCCGAGTGCGACCAGTTCCAACCGCTCTTCAAGCTCAGGCATGCGCGAATGGCCATACAGCAGAGCCTGCATCAGCTTGAACGCCACGCCACAGCCGGCCAGCTCGCGGAAAGGGTAGCGGCTGTCTGCCCTTTTTGGGTTCACCACAGCAACCGCCTTCGGGAGCCTTGACAGCGGCACGTGGTGGTCGCTGATGATGAGGTCGACTCCCAGCGCAGAGGCTGTCTCTGCCTCTGCAATGTCTGTCACGCCACAATCACAGGTGATGACGAGGGATGCTCCCTGGTCGTGCAGAAACGTGATGCCGTCTGCAGAAAGACCGTGGCCCTCGGAGCGGTCGGGGATGTAGATGAGAGGGTGTGCCCCCAGCAGTTCGAGTGCCTCGCAGATGACAGCAGTTGACGTGACGCCGTCTACATCGAAGTCGCCGAATACCCCTATCGTCTCGCGGTCTTTCAGTGCCCTGTATATGCGCTCGACGGCCTTGTCCACGTCCGGGATCAGGAAGGGGCTGGCAGCCTGGAACTGTGTTGGCTGAAGATAGCCGGGAACGTCAGCAGGCGATACGCCGCGATTGTAAAGGAGTTGAGCTACGAGTGGTGGTTGGTCGACTGCCTCAACGTATTCAGGTGGGACCCTGGGGCGCACTTCCCACCGGCAGTGGTGTTGAGCGTTGAGTGGGGAGGTGGCCATATCTCGTTCCAAGCAGACGTACTATACCACACGGTGCCGGAGTCGGAAGACGCCTGTGTGCAGGCATTGAGATTGGCCTGCGCGGTGTGCCGTGGCTATAATCCTTCATAATGGGATCGTCCTGTTCGCCACGTGTTGGCATCCATGCGCTTGGCTGCAAGCTGAACCAGTCTGAACTTGAAGACTATGCGCGGCGCCTCAAAGCCTACGGAGTTGTGCTTGTGGGGGGGCATGAAAAGGCCGATGTCTACATTCTCAATACGTGCACCGTCACTGCCGAAAGCGATAGAAAGGTGCGACAGTGGCTCCGCCGTGCCCGAAGGCAGAACGCCGCGGCACTCATCGTGGCTGCAGGGTGCAGCGTGACGCGTGAACGCGAGGTACTTTCCCGCATTGCCGATGTGGTATTGGACAATAACGAGAAGTCAAACCTGCCCGAAGTCGTGATTGAAAGGCTGGCGCACCTCTCATGTCGTCAGGTTCCCGGCACAGAGCGCCCCTGGCGTCCAAGGACTCGCGCGATGGTGAAGATCCAGGAAGGCTGTTCCATGGCGTGCACTTACTGCGTCATCCCGCTCGTACGTGGTGGGGAGAGATCTCGGCCGGTCGGCGATGTTGTCGATGACGTGATCGACCGTATTCGTGAGGGGCATCTTGAGATTGTCCTCACTGGCACGAGGCCCGGTGCGTACGCCGCCGCAGATATTCGGCTGTCTGGGTTGGTCGAGCAGATTCTCTGTATCGATGGCCTGCAGCGTGTCAGGCTCTCCTCGCTGCAGCCGCATGAACTCTCGCCCGATGTACTCCGTCTCTGGTCTGATTCACGCGTGTGCCCTCATGTACATATGTCCCTGCAGAGCGGTAGCGGAAGCGTGCTGCGGCGAATGCGCAGGCCATACTCACCTGCCGCTTTTTTGGCGGCCATGGAGAAGCTGCGCGATGCCGCGCCCTATATGGCGATCACCACCGATGTCATCGTCGGTTTCCCGGGTGAGACCGACTCGGAATTTGTGGAGACGCTCGAGTTCTGTGAGAAGGCCCGCTTCTCGAGGATCCACGTGTTTCCGTACTCAGCCCGGCCCGGCACGGCTGCAGCAGAGATGGGAGACCAAGTGCCGCGTTGTGTGCTCCGTGAACGGGTTGCTGCAATGAGCCGCCTTGCTGCCTGGAGCCGTACTGAATATGAACGGACCTGTGTTGGCACTGTCCGCTCAGTCCTCTGGGAGGAAGAAGTGCGGTCGGGAAACGGCATGTTTGCCGGTACAACAGATGACTACGTGCGCGTGTTCACTGACTGCGACGTACGCTTGAACACCGTTGAGCGCGTGGTCGTCGACTGTGTGGACAAGGGGAGAGTTATGGTCAGGAGGTTGCGTGAAGATTCGTGTCGAAGTGAAACCGAACTCGAAAGTGCCCGGCATTGAGGCGGTCGAGAACCATCTTGTGGTTAGGGTCAAGGAGCCTCCGACCGAGGGGCGAGCGAACGCAGCGGTTGTCCGTGCTGTAGCTGACTACTATCGCGTAGCGCCATCCGATGTCAGGGTCGTCTCCGGGTACACATCTCGGCGCAAGACGCTGGAAATAGCCGATGTCTAGGTGGGAACCCGCCCGCTGTTCGGAGACTTGGCTATGCTCCTAGCACGATACCGAGATGGTACGCATGGATCGCGAACGCAGGCGCGATGAATCTTGGCATAATTGTCCAGAATAAGCTGGAGCCCAACACGAGAAGGGGTGTGTGTTTTCCTCCGTCGAATGGTTGATGCCCAGCGAGAGGGGGCCGCTTCAACTCCTCGCTGTGGCATCTCCCGCTTGTGAAGCATCCCCGGAAATCACTGCAGCTTGTCCCAGGCGATGAAGATCCGCATGAGTGTCGTCTGTAGAAGGCTCAGTCGTGTTTTGGCTGGATAATTTCCTCGACAATGGGCGGATGGTGATGAATATGATGAGCGAGAAGACCTGCATCTCGTTGAACGGGTCACGAGGATAGTGCAGAAGCTGGCAAGCACGACGATCATGTCAACAGCGTGGCTTGTGGTGGCAGATTCATCGCAGCCGTGACGGGCTGAAATACCGGACCCGCTGCGTACCACATACCGATCGGCTGTGCAGGTGGATCAGGGACGAGAGGTGGCAGCAGAGCAGACACATCCACAGAAAGCCGCGGGGCCCTTTTATATGGCGGCACTCAGGTGTGATTCACGTTGTCCTGGAACGCGGGAGGTCGCTTGTGTTCCGACATTCTCTAGGATTCACTCAATCGTATGCTCCAGTTCTTCTGTCCTGAATCCCATTCGCGTTGCCCTGTCCATCAGCCTCTTGAGTATCTCCCGATTTGGTCCGCCCCGTGTCTCCGGTCTTGTTGCGTTGTAGCCGGACGCTGCTGATGCCAGCAGCAGTGCCTCGATGCGGTCCATGTTCTCGGACACGCCTGACGCGTACGCGCCGAGAAAGACGTCGCCACAGCCCACAGAACTCACCACCTTCAACCCGAGTGCCTCAATGGGGAGTGGGGGTACGCGTACCATGTGTCTTCCGTAGACGGAGATTGCCACTGAGCCCTCTTCGCCCAGCTTGAGCACGATGTGCTCCGGCCCATTGTCGCCCACGAGACGCTGCAACTCGTCTGGCCGTGCCGCACCGAATAGCAGGGAGGCCTCAGCTCGGTTGACGACGAGCGTGTCGACGTCCCTCATCAGCGGCCCAAGGTGCTGCCAGCCGTGTTCCACAAGGATCCCTGGGTCCCACAGGACAGGTATTGCACGCTTCGCGGCGGACTGCAGGATGGCCTCGGCTACCGGCAGAGGAGGGTCTGTTAGTGCGATGCAACGGCAGTCCTCCGACAGGCTTGCGAGTCTCATCGGTGACACATGTCGCCGACTGAGGGCTGCGTTCGCCCCGAGGTTGCTGGCGATAACGTTCTGGCCTGTCTCATCCACCAGGATGTAGGCGTGGCCCGACTGGTGACCGTGCAGTCTCGACACACCTGAAGTCGAAACGCCTTCGCTGCGGAGCGCTTCCATCTGACGTCGTGCGATGGCATCGGTTCCGAGAGCAGCAATCAGGGTAACCTGTCCAGGGCCCAGCAGACGTGCTGCGGCAACGGCCACGTTTGCCCCGGTGCCACCGGACACCTCGCTGACTCCTGTGCACATCACTTCTTCTCCCGGTGACGGTAGTCGGGTAACGAAACAGGTGGTGTCCCAGTTGACCGCACCACACACAAGCACGCGGGTCATCGCCCCTCCATGAGCCTGCCCATGACGAGTTGCTTGAATGCCGCGGCGTTCACCTGACGCGCCACGCTTACATGACCTTCCTGCAGGTTCTCGCAGAACTCGGTCATTCCCCGGTATGCGTGCTCCCCTGTTTGTATGTGTACCTGCCCCCGGGCGAATTCAAAAAGTGCAGGATTCAACGTCGTCGCCACTGCGAGCGGGTCGTGCAGCAGGAACACGTCATGCCGGGCGAATATGTACGCGGCGAGGTCTCCCGCCAGCTGGGCGACGCTGGACTCGGCGGCACGTAAGCGCTCGACATCAGTCCGATTGAGCCCTGTGGACGGGTCATTCGAGACGTCGAGGCTGACGACCGAGATGGGGACGGGGGCCTGAAACACACTCTCCGCCGCCTCCGGGTCCTGCCAGATGTTGAATTCTGCGTACGATGTCTCGTTGCCAGTCCCGAAGGGCGTAAGCCGGAACGCACCTCCCATGATGACCAGTTCCTTAAGCTTTATCGGCAGATCGGGATAGGACTGGAAGGCGAGCGCCACGTTGGTGAGAGGCCCGGTGGCGATGATGACGCGTTCGCCCGGCGCAGCCGAGGCGAAACAGTAGAGGGCGTCTGAGGCTGGCGACTGACAGGGAGCCCGCGGGCTGTCAGGGATACTGCTGTTCCCGAGGGCATCCTGGCCGTGGTAGCCGAGCGCCCCATGGAACGGCGCACGTAGGGGGCGTTCAGCCCCCGCGTGCACAGGAATGTCATCGACACCCATGTAGTGCAGTACACGTAATGCGTTGCGCGTTGTCATCTGCAGAGGACCGTTACCAGCTACTGTGGTGATGAGCTCAACCCGCAGCTCGGGTGAACGGAGTGCAAGCATGATGGCGAGTGCGTCATCTATGCCGGGATCAACGTCGAGTGCTACACTCAAGGGCATTGCGGCGCATACACTAGCACACACATGGATTGCATGCTACGCGGGGTCGTGAAGGATGGAGAGCGCTGCTGTTGAGACGACCAGGGGGCCCCTTGGTCTGAAGGGGCATCTGGCCGGCATAATAGATGTACTCGGTGCGCACTACGGGGCGCGGCCATGGCAGAGCCGCGGGCGGCCGGTCGACGTCCTTATTGAGACCGTTCTCTCCCAGAACACCTCGGATGTCAATTCGCACAGGGCGTTTCGGGCGCTTCTGGACAGATTCGGGTCGCTGGAAGGCGTGGCAGCTGCGGATGTAACTGACATTGAAGAGACGATTAGGCTGGCCGGTCTCTCACGCGTGAAATCTGTCCGCATCAAGCAGATACTCGAGCGGTTGCGGGCTGAGCACGGGTCGCTCAATCTGGAATTCCTCTTGAATATGGACGTCTCTGCTGCACGTCACTATCTGACGTCGCTCCCTGGCGTCGGTCCCAAGACGGCCAGTTGTGTGCTGGTTTTTTCGCTTGGCGTGCCGGTGTTCCCGGTAGATACGCATGTGTACCGTGTTTCGAAGCGTCTTGGGCTTATCAGCCGCAATACATCACTGGAGCAGGCAGAGGCTGAGCTGGAGGCCATGATCGAGCCTACCGACAGATACCGGACGCACCTGCATCTCATAGAACACGGAAGGTTAGTGTGCCGTGCACGCAAGCCTTCGTGTCACCAGTGTGTACTTGCAGAGATTTGCCCTTCGGCTTTCACGTTTGATGGCTCAGAGGCAACCGCATACTCCCCTCGCCGTGAAGCTCAATGAGGAACTTGGCCATCGGGCCGGTAGCGGTTCCAAAGATGCGTGAATACTCCTTGTAGCCGCTGAGATCTCGATGAATCTACTGTACTGCTCGGTGTGAGGTGTGCCCTTGAAGTCGTGGAGTGACAAGGACTGCAGGCCACGGCAGGTCGTCTCCCCAAAGTGATTCTGGAAGCAGCGGTAGGAAATGAAGCCTGCCTAGGCCTGCTGGGGAAGCTGCTCCTGTCATCAACATCCTTGGGTGTTAGCGTAAGGCCGGTGGCCATGAGGCAGCCGGGTGGTGGTCTGCAGGCTTCCACTGAAGGGAGCTATGCTGGCCGCGAGCGGCGACGGCGTACGGGCCCTGCTCTATGAGAGGCCGAGTTGTTTCTGCGGTGCCATGGTCACACGGCGGAAGCGGCGGGGATAGTCCTTCCCAAGCGTGTCTGCTTCCCTCTCGATGGTGTCCAGGACTTCACGAGTTTGTTCGTACATGTGTTCCTGTTCAGAGTGCGCACGCGGAGTAGGCACGTCTACGGCGTCAATAGTCGCATGCGTAAGTGTGCGAATGTATGTATACTGGTGACCCCAAAGATGGACATATTTCAAGACAGGAGCACTGGAACGCGATTTCGCGTCCTTGTTGAGCTGGCGGCTCACCAGCCTTCGGTACAGCAGAAAGATGTTGCCGCGTCCCTCGGCATCACTGTCCAGGCAGTCTCAGAACATGTGAAGGAACTTGTGTTGCAGGGATGGGTCGTTTCGACCAGCAAAGGCAGCTATACGGTCACTCCTCAGGGAGTCGACTGGATGCTGCGCATGTCGCGCCAGCTTCAGGCGTATTCAGAACGTGTCGGTCGCATTGTGCGTGACATCTCTGTTACGGCGGCGATTGCGGACGGTGATTTCGAGCAGGGGCAGGTGGTCTCTCTTGAGATGCGGGAAGGGGAGCTTCATGCTGTTCCTGTGAGGCCAGATGATGCAGTGCGCGCGACGGTTGACCGGTGCGCTGCCCGTGGCAGTGCCGTCGGTGTGATGAGGATAGAAGGCGTCATACCACTGTCGCCTGTCGATGTCACTGTTGCAGTCGTACCATCCATACAGAATGTCAGCGGTCACGCCGATCTGAGACGTCTCCTGTCGCTCGCCCGGGATGTGAAGCTGGTGCTCGCTGCCGGAGTGGAAGCGCTGGTGGCTTTGTGGGCGTCCGGTGTAGAGCCTGCCTGCTGCTGGGGAGTGCCGGTCGTGGCCGCCGAGGCATCGCTTTCCGGCGTGTCAACGCTCGTCGTATGCTCCGCAGCGGACCTTCCGCATGTGGCCGAACGGCTGGCGGAGTTGGGGGCCCGGGCCTCCATCATTGACGTGTCCCTCTGAGGTCTGCTCGCCGCTGGAGACTTTGGTACCGCTGGATCACGACATTGCCGCGCAGAATCACCACAATATATTGACAATTCTGCCGACGTGTCACAATATGTAGTGGCAAGCTGAGGAGGGCTTCCATCCGCTTCCCTGTGGTGCGTCCATCGCCCTCTCAGCTTGAAAGGAGAGAGGAGGATTGGAGCATGACCAGCCATAAGTTCGAACATATTCGCAAACGAGAGGGTGATATCGTCCCTTTCAACGAAGAAAAGATAACAGAAGCTGTCTTCAAGGCGGTCCGCGCAACTGGAGGCTCTGACCGTGCCATTGCTGAGCACGTTTCATCTCAGGTTGTATCGATTCTGAACATCACCTGCCGTGATGGTCGTGTGCCCACTGTCGAGGAAGTCCAGGACCTTGTTGAGCAGATGCTCATCGAGAACGGTCACTCCTCTGTTGCTAAGGCGTATATCCTCTACCGCGAGCAGCACGCCAAGCTGCGGGAGTCGCGCAAGTTGCTTGAGGGCGCGCGTAACATGGTCGATGACTACATCGGTCGGCTGGACTGGCGCGTCAACGAGAACAGCAACATGGACTATTCCCTTCAGGGACTCAATAACTATGTCTCCGCTGGCATCGCGTCGAGGTACTGGATAGGCACCATCTATCCACCGGAGATTCGCGAGGCCCACATGAACGGCGCCTTCCACATCCATGATCTGGGCATACTTGGTGTGTACTGCTGTGGCTGGGATCTGAAGGACCTGCTGATCAAGGGGTTCGGTGGTGTCAGGGGAAAGGTTGAGAGTAGCCCGCCAAAGCATCTTCGCAGCGCACTTGGCCAGATAGTGAACTTCTTCTATACGTTGCAGGGCGAAGCAGCCGGCGCTCAGGCGTTCTCCAACTTCGACACGCTGCTCGCACCATTTGTGCGCCATGATGGACTGGACTACCGTGGCGTGAAACAGGCGATGCAGGAATTCATCTTCGGACTGAATGTTCCCACGCGCGTTGGTTTCCAGACCCCTTTTACCAACCTGTCGATGGATCTAAATCCGCCGTCTCATCTGGCTGGGGAAAGCGTCATTATCGGCGGGAAACCTCAGGAGGAGACGTATGGCGAGTTTCAGTTTGAGATGGACCTGCTCAACCGTGCGTTCTGCGACATCATGATGGAGGGCGACGCGAAGGGCCGCATTTTCACGTTCCCTATCCCGACATATAACATCACGAAGGGCTTTGACTGGGAGAACGCCGGGCTCGACCCGCTGTGGCAGATGACGGCGAAGTATGGCATCCCGTATTTCGCAAACTTTGTCAATTCTGACATGAAACCGGAGGACACGCGCAGCATGTGCTGCCGGCTACGTCTTGACCTCACCGAGGTGCGCAAAAGGGGTGGTGGTCTGTTTGGTTCGAACCCATTGACGGGAAGCGTAGGCGTCGTCACTATTAACATGCCCCGCATAGGCTACTTGGCAACCTCAAAGCAGGACTTCATGGAGCGGCTTGCCTACCTCATGACACTCGCCCGTGACAGTCTCGAGATCAAGAGGAAGGCGGTTGAGCGGTTCACCGAGGATGGGCTCTACCCATACTCGCGCTACTATCTCTCGTCGGTGAAGGACCGTCTCGGCGCGTACTGGGCGAACCACTTCTCCACCATCGGACTCATAGGTATGCATGAGTGCTGTCTCAACTTCCTCGGCGTTGGAATCGAGACAAGAGAGGGCGAAGCGTTTGCCGCGGAGGTGCTCGATTTCATGCTCGAACGGCTGTCCGTGTTCCAGCATGAGACCGGTCACTTGTACAACCTTGAGGCCACCCCTGGTGAGGGTGCATGCTTCCGACTGGCACGGCTCGACAAACAGAGCTTTCCGGCCATCAAGGTGGCCGGGAGGGACAACCCCTACTACACAAATTCGACACACCTTCCGGTGGACTTCAAAGGCGACCTGTTCGAGGCGCTTGCGCACCAGGACAAGCTCCAACCCAAGTACACTGGCGGCACTGTCTATCATTGCTTCCTTGGCGAGCGTGTCGATGATATCCATGCGTGCAAGCTCATGGTGAAGCGGGTGATGGAGAGTTTCCGGATACCATACTTCACGCTCACGCCTACCTTCTCCATCTGCCACAACCATGGATACCTTGTGGGTGAACAGTCGACATGTCCTGAATGCGGTGAGCCGTGCGAAGTCTACTCGCGTATTGTCGGCTATTTCAGACCCGTCCAGCAGTGGAACAAGGGCAAACGTGAGGAGTTCAGTGCACGGCGTGATTATGCCGTGGCCGCACTAGCCTAGCATGATTGATCAGGCCGGAGATGGAATGAAGGTCTGCGGCTTCGAAGGTGTGTCGCTGCTGGACTACCCGGGCCGTGTGTCAGCGGTGATATTCCTCGGCGGGTGTAACTTCCGCTGTCCGTTCTGTCACAACGCCGACCTTGTATTACGTCCTGGCTCACTACCTGCGTTGAGTGTGGATCAGGTAGTCAGTCGAGTAGTGGAGCGCAGGAATCTCATTGATGGCGTAGTCCTCAGCGGTGGAGAGCCGCTCATACACGGTGAGGGACTCGTCGCCCTCTTGGAGGCCTTGCACGGGACCGGTGTAGCCGTCAAGCTTGATACCAACGGTTACGAGGTCGAAACGCTGCTGGATGTGCTCGATTCAGGTCTGGTCGACTACGTTGCCATGGATGTCAAGACGTCGCTGGCGAGGTACTCCGTTGCGGCTGGTCGCTCTTTAGATCCCGCTCGTATCGAAGAAGCGGTGCGGGCTATCAATTCGTCGGGGGTGGCGCACGAGTTCCGGACGACATGTGTGCCGGGCATTGTTGGTATCGATGATGTAGTTGAGATAGCACGGCTCATAGGTCCAGATTCCAGATTGTATCTTCAGCAGTTTCGGGCCTCCGGCGGTGTAATCGACCCGTCTTATGAAGTGCTTCAGTCCTATCCGGCCGAGCGTTTGCGCGAGTTCGCTGCCAGCGCCGAGCCCTTTGTTGCCTCTGTGCACCTGCGCGGCTGTTGAAACATCCTCGAGCTTGATGCGGTCAAAGCACGGTGTGCTACTATCATCTTCATTGGAATAACCTCAGGGGGACTTGATTTGTGCCATTCTCATTACCGTAGAGCGGCCCCATGGTCTGGGTTGAGGCCGATTCCGGTTGCGATGCACATCTTCGTCATTGGGGTATGTATTCCACTGATGTTTGGTCTTGTGCTGCTCCCAGTCGCGAGACCGCTCGTTTCGGCGGAGCTCTTGCAGGAGGTATCCACCCGCGTACGCGTTCTCGGGCCAGCCAACGAGGCGACGTTTGGTGACACGGGCGAATATGTCACGCTCTGGTCGGGGGACGTCGTCGTTCCAGGCGACTTGATGGTGACGGCCTCAAGTGGAACACAGTACAGGCTGTATGTCGAGAACGGCCGTTACCTGATTGCTTATGATGATGAGACGGAAGACCGTGGATCTGCGGATGACAGCATTGGTGCCACAAGTGTGCTGGCTGCTTTGCACCAGGCAAGCGTAGAAGGGGGGTTCGAGTATGAGTTGTCCGATGCGTGGCTCCCAAGCTTGTATGTGACGGCCATTTCCGGCTATCGCGCCCATGGGGCCGTCGGCTGGTGCTATCGGGTCAACAACGGTCTTGTGGCGCCGCCCCCACCAGAATCGGTCGACATGTTTCTTCTCGGCTACGACACGTCGCTTCCGGCACCACCGCACGACGAAGTCATCATCTACTGGGGCTACGGCATCGGTTGCCGCCCGCTTCGCATCCAGGGGCCCTATGGACCAGTGCAGTGTGGTGAGCCCGTCGAGTTCACCGTTGAATGCTTCGCCGACGACGGTTACAGCGGTGGTGGCACGTGGGAGCCGCTGGAAGGGGCCTCGCTCTGTTGTGAAGGCCTGTGTATCGAAACGGGCTCGGACGGCACAGCCTCAATGGTCTTCGATGCGCCTGGCACGTATGAGCTGAGTGCAAGTGCTCTGTACGATGGAGAGTACTATTACATCCCGAGCGAAGGCATGATGACTGTTGATGTAGAGGGTCCGTGCCGGATTATCTCGTTCACCCTGCAGGACCACGGCGACCCCGGCATCAATTTCGGTCTTGTGCTCCGTGGTACCGAGAGCAACGCTGAACTGGCCCAGACGGATGAGCACGGTGCAGTGACGCTCATCGTCGGCGCCGAGACGACGGTCGACTGCGAGTTGCAGCTCCGCGGGGTCGCAGATCTCAAGAAAGCCTCGGGAGACGGACAGATTGCCCTCTCTGGTCTGTCGTGGAGTGTGGAGCCTGCCGGTGTGGAGGCGCTTCCGCTGACAGCCGAATATGTCACTGCGGGGGTGTTTCCCGCCGGTGTCGAGACGTCGCTCGATATCTGGCACTGGCTCACGGTGCCTCCGGATCAGGCGCCCGACGCGTACGCCGGCGAGGTCAGCTATCGCGTTGTGAGTACCAGTCCGTGAGACGTCTGCCAATCAACCGGACCGGGGTTGTGCTCTCGTTTTGTGTACTCGCATCGCTTGTGTGCCGGTTGTCTGCGTCTTCGCCCGTCTGCGCTGCCGACCAGCGGTACTCGCTTGGTACCGTCCAGGAAGAAGCGAGCCTCGAGGTCGAAGCTGGCGGAGAAGTTAGCACGACCATCGCCTTCTACAACATCGATGGCACAGTGCCTGTCCATGTGAATGTGTCCCTATACAACGTGCCGGATGGGTGGGATGTCAGGCTTGTCCCTGCTTGTGCAGACTCAGCCGTGGTCAGTCCCCATTCAGAGGAGGCGCTGACTCTGCGGCTTGAGCCGATGCAGCTGTTCCTCGAGCGGCCTGAATGTAGACTCCCGTGTACGAAGAGGTATTGGCTGCCGGAGCGGGGGTACGTCTGTGCTCTGCCGATCATCCTCCATGTGTCTGTTCCGCAGGAACGGGCCTCAAAACATGTCACACTCGGCGTTCGTGTTATTGCAACGTGGGATGGCTCCACGAATGCGATACCGCAGGAGCGCGACCTTGTCTATGACGTCACCATTGTCTCGGCAGGCGGCCGGGATTGGTTGCCGTTCGGACACGTCTTTCTCGCCATCGCCGTGGCTGCTAGCGTCCTGGCTTTGTTCAGATGGCACCTTGTGAAATCATCGGTAATTTAATACACTCCACTGAAACTGAGCAGCTTATTGCTTTCCCTGTGGAGGTGTCGCGAATGAGATCCGCCCTTGGAGTGGGTGCAATTGTTACTCTGCTGATTCTCTCCTTCGTGATGACGGTGGGTGTGGTGGGTGCTGCCTCTCCGTATCCTCTCGCGCCGTCCACTGAAGTGATCCAGGATGCCCTTGACTATCTGAGAGGCCAACAGGCGGCAGATGGCAGCATCGGCAGCTATGCTGACTCTGGCTGGGCGTGCATCGCCATCGCAGCTGCAGGAGAAGACCCACATGACTGGAATCAGGGGGGGGATTCCGTGGTTGACTTCCTTAGAGACAATCCCGACTACTCTGGCGCATTCAATCTCGCTACCGCCTATGCCCGCACGATCCTTGTGGCGGTTGCTGCTGGCGAAGACCCATCTTCGTTTGGCACATATACATCCGGCACGGTTGTGAATGGTGACTTCGTGCAGGGCCTGAAGGATCTGTACAATGGCACCCAATTCGAGGATGGCTTTGGCAGCACAGATTTGCTGAATGACGACATGTGGGCCGTCCGTGCGCTGCTCGCTGCGGGAGAGTCGCGCACGTCCGATGAAATGTCCGGGGCACTTGCTTTCATCGCTGCGAATCAGGATGCCAATGGTGGCTGGTCGTGGGCAGTACCGGGGCACGCGTGGTACGGCACCAGCGTGGACGATACTGCCGTGGCCATTCTGGTTCTCCTCAACGGGGGGTACAGTCCTGATTCGCCTGTGATACAGAGAGGACTCGACTATCTCAAGAGCCTGCAGCAGGGTGGAGGTGGCTTTCTTTACGACGCAAATGCGTGGTCGTACGACAATGTATCTTCCACGTCATGGGCAGTGAACGCCATCGGAGCTGCCCGGCAGAGCCCGACAGCGGCCAAATGGACCGTCGGCGGCGACACGCCCATCGACTATCTGCTCGGCCAGCAGCAGCCTGACGGAAGGTTTCCGTACCGCGATCCTCTTCCGGCAGGCTACTCCGAGTTGCCGGTCCAGAACACGGCCTGGGCAATCGAGGCTCTCGTTGGTGCACACTATCGTGCCTCAACCGAACGTGTTGTCGTTGGTGGTGTGGCCGAGAGGGTGGACATCGTGTCCCTGCTGGCGCCGTGGTGTGTCGTTGTTGCTGTGTTAGTTGTGCTGGTTGGAAGAAGGGTCAGGCGCGATGGCCTTGAGGAGGGTGAAAACGAATTGCCGCACGTGTGAGTTGCCGTTATAGTATTGGCATGCCATGCACAGGCATTTCCAGAGGCATGATTGCCGCCCTGTTGAGTCTCTTGCTGACACTGTTGCCAATACTAGGTGTCGGCACTGCTGCAGCGGCTGACTTTCCTCTTGATACGAACGATGATGTTATCGAGGACGCAGTCGGTTTCCTTCTCAACGAGCAGTCCTCCGACGGTAGCATAGGCGGATTCGCTATATCGGCTTGGGCCGCCATGGCCCTCGCGGCTGCTGATGTCGCCCCGCGTAACTGTGAAGGTTCTTCTGGTGACTCGATCATTGACTACATTGAGAACGATGCTGACACGTCTGACTTCAAGGCAACCGACTGGGCACGAATGATCCTCGCCATAGTGGCTGCTGGCGAAGACCCTGGGGACTTCGGTGGTGAGAACTACATTGATGCTCTTGAAGATCTCTATGAGGACGATAGCGCGACTGGCTACTGTCAAATAGGCGACCCGCACGTCCTGAATGACGACTTTTGGGGAGTGCTGGCCCTTGTTGCTGCTGACCAGAGCGTTAACAGTGAGACGATCGACTTCATCTACGCTAATCAGAACGATGACGGCGGCTGGTCGTGGGCTGTGGGCGAAGACAGCGATGTCGACGACACCGCTGCGGCTATCATGGCACTCATCGCTGTGGGGGAGGATGAGGACTCGGCTGAGATAGAGGATGCCATCGACTTCTTGGCGAGTGTGCAGAACGAGGACGGTGGGTTCCCGCAATACGGTGGTGAAGAGTCCAACTGTGCCTCCGATGCCTGGGCTATCATGGCCATAGTGGCTGTGGGCGATGACCCGAACGGCAGCGACTGGATGCTGGATGGAAATACTCCCGTTGATCACCTCCTCTCACTTCAGGACAGCGATGATGGTCATTTTCAGTTCGAGGATGGTGACGATAGGGGCGAGATCTGGAACACCGCATATGCGATACCAGCGTTACTTGGTACTCCGTACCCGGTTTCTGCGACATCCTCCGTGGGAGGTGGCGAAGCGTCCATTGGCTATGGCCCTTCCAGACTCGAATTCGTGGCGACGGCAGGTGGCGAGCCTCCGCTCGACCGCACTGTTGTGGTCTGGAATGACGGCGATGGTGTCCTAGTATGGGAAGCCGATGCCGATGAGTCCTGGCTTTTAGTCAGCCCGTCCAGTGGGTCCTCCTCCGGTGAGGAAGACGAGATAGAAGTGTCCGTGGATCTGACGGGCCTGAGTGCCGGAGAGTACGATGCCATTATTACGATTAGCTCGACTGATGCCGACAACAGCCCCGTCGAGGTCTATGTGAGTCTTGAGGTGTGTCCTGCTGAGGATGATGTGTACATAGCCTTTTCTCCGGAAGAACTCCGATTCACAGCCGAAGAAGGAGGGGCTGACCCCGACGACAAGGTAGTCGAGGTCTGGAATGGCGGTCCTGGTTTGATGGACGTGGAGATCGAGAGCGACAAGGACTGGCTCGATGTGAGTCCGGACGAAGCATCGTCGAGCGGTGAGCACATCGCCATTGCTGTATCGGTTGATGTTGATGACCTCGACGCGGATGACTACCAGGCCACAATCATTATCACGTCGGATGAGGCTGATAACAACCCTGTCGAAATTGATGTCAGCCTCGAAATCGAGGAGTCTGCGTCGCAGGGCGATGACCCTGAGATAGGGTTCAGTCCTGATGAGTTGGAATTCGAGGCGGTGGAAGGAGGTGACGACCCGGACGAAGGGGCGCTTGAGATATGGAATGACGGTGATGGTGAACTTGAGTGGGCTGTGACGGCGAATGTTGACTGGCTAAAGCTGTCTCCCGATGAAGGCACGTCAACCGGTGAAGAAGATGAGGTCGAGGTAACGGTCGATATCGATGACCTCAGTGCAGGCGAATACACCGCGCGTATTACCATCACGGCATTAGGGGCAACCACGCAGAGGGTGGATGTGACACTGACTGTCGAGGAGGTTGAGGATGATGGCGGAAGTGAAGGTGACAACCTGCTCATACTTCGTACGCTCGCGCTGCCAGCCGGCGCCGGCACGATTACACGAAGCATCCCACCTGGCCTGCAGGGCTATGACAATGGCACCGTCGTGGAGCTAACCGCTGTTCCAGCTCAGGGATACGCCTTCACTGGCTGGGCTGGAGATGTATCAGGAACGGATAACCCGTTGTCCGTGACAGTAAACTCGGACCTCAATATTACCGCGTATTTCGTGCGCTTCAATGCGGTGGCTGTACCTGAGGTATCGCTCACGTATGCCTCACCACAGATAGCGGTGGTGACGGTCATCCCCTATCCTGTTCAGAGTATCCCCAGCAGTCCGAGGGGATTCAGTCTGGTGAAAGCGTATGTGGTTGACCCACAAGGGACCGGTTCGTTCACACTGAGGTTTGATGGCCTGACGGATGCCCAGAACGTGGGAGTCTTCAAGGTGGTCAGTGGTGCCTGGATGCAGGTGCCCCGGGCTGTGATTGGGACGACTGCCCTCGAGGTGACGTTGCCAGCACAGGACCCGGTGATTGCACTCGCACGTGCGGGCTCGGGGTTCAATATCATGGGTCAGCTTCAGGGATTGTTCGGCGAAATCGATATTCTCACCCTCGCCATCATTGGAGCCGCCGCCTTTGTGGTCATCATGATTATCATTGCACTGGTGGTGGTGCGACGGCGAGGACGTGGGTGTTATTACTAGGATGCAGTCGCCCGCAGCCATGTTCATACGTGACTGGTGCGACAACAGCGAGTCTGTTGCTGGGATCCATGAATGAAGCAGCTCTTGCGTGTCTCACTTGGTGCTCTCTGTATGGTGCTTGTGGCTACGCTGGCCGCATGTGCTCCTGATGAGAGCGCGGTGGAGATTGGCACACTATCTGACGCACAGAGCGCGCGCATCCTCGTTACCACTGATTTCGGGAAACACGTGGTGCTTGATGCGCTTGTTACGGTTTCTCCCGGGTCGAGTGCCATGGACGTCCTCGCACAGGTGGCAAATATTGACACCAGCTATGGTGGAGGGTTTGTCGAAGGCATCAACGGGATAGGAACGGGAGTCTCCGGAAGGGCCGCGAGGGTCGACTGGTTCTACAGCGTCAATGGGTTCACCGCACGGACCGGGGCTGCCAACTACTGGCTGCATGACGGAGACATGGTGCACTGGGACTACAGGGATTGGAGCTTTCGCCGCAACGTGACTGCCACGCTTGGGTCGTTTCCCGCGGCGTTCTCTAGGGGCTACGCTGGCGAGACGAGGGCGACGACGGTCGTGTATGGTGACGACTTTGAGAGTCAGGCGAAACAGCTCGCATTGGTTCTTCAGTCCACGGGAGTGGACGCGGTAAAGGTGGTGTCGCTGCAGCACGTAAACGGAGAGATACTTGGGAGGGACAATATCGTCCTGGTTGCATTACCCGAGGCGACGCTGGTTCAGGAAGTCAATGAGAGTTGGGATCGCCTTGGCCTGTTTGCTCACCTGGACGGCCGAACTCTTCACACATATGGCGCGGGTGGCGATTCGGTCGGGTTACACTCTGCTTCAGCTGCGGTGATACTCGCGCTGCAGAACCCCTGGAACCCGTCAGGGACAGGGGCGTGTGAGTCTGTGGCTATCGTCATTACAGGATGTGATAAGGAGTCAGTGGCTGCGGCCGCGCACATTCTGGGGCGGGAGTACACAGAGCTCTCACGCTTCGCGGGCGCAGTCGTGCAGGGTGATTCATGGGTAGCTCTTCCGTGACTGTATCGTGCTCGTGAACGATGGCCTGAGAACAGAGATATGCATGCAGCGATGTCGTACCACGATACGGGAAGTCGGTTACACAAGATGCACCCATTTGCCTTGTCATTCTGGGTTCTGGCTGTGGTCGTCGCCGCCCTGCTTGTACAGCACCCGGCCTATCTGGCCGCCTTGTTTTCGGTGACACTCGTGGTAGTGTTGGCAGCACGTGCGGTGCGCTCCTGGTGGTCTGTCATGCGCTATACCGCTTTGATGGGCCTCGCAATTGTGATCATCAATGTAGTCGCCAGTAACGAAGGCTCCCACGTCCTCCTGTGTGCTGGTTTCCGTCTGCCATTTCTGGGCGCACCTGCGGTGACATTGGAGGCAGTCGTTTACGGGGTTGCAATGGCAGTAAGGCTCGCAACTATCATATCCGCGTTCACTCTACTCAATCTCTGCGTTCACCCAGATGACCTGCTGCGCGCTGCTGTCAAACTTCGGCTGCCGTACAGGTCTGTTCTGGTCACATCGCTCTCGGTCAGGTTTGTGCCGGTTCTTATGGAAGATGTGCAAGTGATCAGCGATGTGCAGCGCTCCCGTGGGCTTGAGTTTGACAAAGGGCGCTTGAGCGAGCGCATTAGAAATCGCGGCGCCCTCATACTTCCGCTCTTGTCGAACTCATTGGACCGGGCGGTGCAGGTAGCTGAGGCGATGGAGTCCAGGGCATACGGCGCTGCTCCCCGCCGGACGTTCTTGCGTGATGTTCCTGTTGCGCCTGTCGACGTTGCCGCTACCATCACTGTGGCGCTGTCGCTGCTGGTGCTCGTTTGGCTGAACACCTCCGGTGTGGCTTCGTACACCTACTATCCGACGCTGTCAGCACCGGTGCTGAGTGGGCCGGGAGTCTTTGGGCTCGTCGTGGTCGTAACCGGCTTTGTGGCAATTGTTCTGCTCTCGTATATCAGAAGGTATGGTCCTGGGTGATCAAGTTTGACAGGTTTTCCTTCACATACTGGGGTCGGCCTGCA
>CAZODZ010000019.1:0-11463 GCA_964578745.1 uncultured Dehalococcoidales bacterium
GACTGGAGTTCAGACGTGTGCTCTTCCGATCTAAGCCGATGGTAGAATCGCCGTCCACACTGTCGACAGACTTGAAGAGGCGTGTCACTTGGATTGTATTCTCGCGATAGACCAGGGTACCACGGGAAGTCGCGCCGTACTGTACCGCATCGACGGAACGGTGGCCGGTTCCGCATACCGCGAATTCTCTCAGTACTTCCCGCGTCCAGGCTGGGTCGAACATGATCCGATGGAGTTATGGACAAATGTTGTTGGTTGCGTACGGGACGTACTTGGGTGCACTCCGGGGGCGCGTGTCGTCTGTATTGGAGTCACGAACCAGCGGGAGACGGTGGTGGTGTGGGATGGCAGCACGGGCGAGCCTCTGCACAATGCCATCGTGTGGCAGTGTCGCAGGACGGCCGGACGTTGTGAGGAGATCAATCGAGATGAAGCCCTTCGCAGTACTATCCGCCGGATCACGGGGCTGCCGGTCGACGCATACTTCTCCGCAAGCAAGATTGAATGGCTGATATCCAATGTCGCGGATATCCGGGCAGCTGCTGCCTCTGGACGGCTCAGGATCGGGACTGTGGACTCGTGGCTTGTCTGGAATCTTACCGGAGGCGCAGCGTACGCAACTGATTTCACCAATGCGGCGCGAACGATGCTTTTCGATATCCAACGCCGGCACTGGAGCCCCGAATTGTGTGAGTTGTTCTCCGTGCCTGTTGCTGCGTTGCCGGCTGTCCTTCCCTCAACTTCGGACTTCGGCTCGACAGTGAGCGGCTTTGGACTCCCTGCAGGTATCCCCGTGCGCGGTGTCGCCGGAGACCAGCAGGCGGCCCTGTTCGGACAGGCGTGTTACACCCCGGGAATGGCCAAGAATACGTATGGAACCGGTGCCTTTGTGCTGTTGAATGCCGGCCATACAAGGCCTGTGGATAATGGACGCCTGATCACTACCCTCGGCTGCGGCGCTTCGGGCGACCCTGTATTTGTTCTCGAGGGTGCCATCTTCAGTGCGGGGTCGGTGATTCAGTGGCTCCGTGACGGCGTGCAGCTGCTTGATTCGGCAGCCGCCTCGCAGGATATGGCGAAGGCAGTGCCAGACAATGGTGGTGTCTACTTCATCCCCGCGCTTGTGGGTCTCGGCGCGCCGTACTGGGACTCCGACGTGCGCGGCCTCGTCTGTGGTATCACGCGAAGCACCACCAAGAACCATGTCGTACGTGCTGCGCTTGAGGCGATGTGCTACCGAACGAGGGAAGTGATCGAGGTTATGACGGCGGAGTCTGGCCTGCACATCCCTGAGCTGAGAGTTGATGGTGGTGCTGCAGCCAACGACTTCTTGTGCCAGTTCCAGGCTGACATACTCGGCATCAACGTAGTGCGGCCAAAGGATGTAGAGAGCACGGCGCGCGGGGCAGCCTACCTTGCTGGCCTGGGGTGTGGTATCTGGTCGAGCGTGGAAGCACTTGACGGATTTCTTGAGGTCGACAGGGTCTTTCATCCTGAGATGGACTGTACGCTCTCACAGCGCTACTGGCACGGATGGAAGAGTGCCATTGCCCGTGCCACCGCACTGATGGACACCAGCGGGGATCTGACGCGATGACGAATGCGCATTGCCGCGTCCTGGTCACGGGAGCCTCAGGCCACATTGGTGCTAACCTGGTGCGGGCGCTGATCAGGAGTGGAGCGTTTGTTCGTGCAATGGTACATCGCAACTCTGTAGCGCTGCGCGGGTTGAACGTTGAACTGGCTGTTGCGGATGTATCAGATCCTTCAACTCTGCCGCCTGTATTCCGCGACGTAGATGTGGTATATCACTGTGCTGGCTGCATATCGATTTCGCGGCGTGCGTGCCCCGGTCTCTTCGAGGTGAATGTCACCGGCACTGCCAACATTGTGGAAGCCTGCCTGAAGGCTGGCGTGAAACGCCTGGTGCACTTCAGCTCGATTCATGCCCGCTCAGATACGGGACCTGGTACTGTGATTGATGAGGAAACGCCGCTTGCCCTTGGGGATAGCGAAGCTCCGTACGACAGGTCCAAGGCGGAGGGTGAGTGGATCGTCCTGTGTGCAGCCAACCGTGGCCTGGATGCCGTTGTTGTGGTACCGACGGCGGTACTTGGGCCGCACGATTATCTCCCATCCTATTTCGGCCGGGTTCTGCTTTCGCTCGCCCGCGAGCGTATGCCTGTAATTGTATGTGGTGGATTCGACTGGGTGGATGTGTGTGATGTGGTGGATGGTGCAATGAGAGCAGCGGAGAGAGCGGCCTCCGGCTCGAGGTACGTGCTGTCCGGGCACTGGTGTACACTGACAGAGATCGCTATGTACGTGTCGGATGCACGTGGCTGCTCCCCTCCTCGCCTGTGTGTTCCTGACCGACTGGCACGTGCCTGTGGCCGTGTCAACGAGGCCATCTGTCGTCTGCGCGGCGTCGAGGCACTCTTCACGGGCTTCTCGGTTGAGGCACTGTCACATCACCGGAATGTCAGTCATGAGAAGGCCAGCCACGACCTTGGCTACAGGCCGAGGCCATTGCGTGAAACTGTCACTGATACCATACACTGGTTCGAGCAGAGCGGGTATCTGCCGCTGTGCCAGTACAGGACTCACTAGAGATGGCCGAGCTTGAGTTCTATCAGCGGCTGCTTATAGGGTGGTTTGCTCTTGCGCCGCTGGTGTTCATTGCTCTTCTCAGGTGGCCCGCTCCCTATGGTCGCCATACACGTGCGGGATGGGGCCCCGCGATTGGTACCAGTACTGGCTGGCTGTTGATGGAAGTGCCGGCTGTGTTGTGGTTCCTTGTCTGGTACATGCTTGGCAACGGCATGTGTTCCCTGTCGCTCACTGTGTTCTTTGCGATGTGGCAGGCCCACTATGTGCACCGGGCACTGGTGTACCCTCTGACGTTGCGTAGCGCCGAGCGTCGCATGCCGGTTGTGGTTGTTGCTATGGGGGTTCTCTTCAACTCCGTGAATGCATATATCAACGGCAGGTTTCTGTTCACGTTATCACATGGCTACGCTGACTCCTGGTTGAGTGATCCAAGGTTCGTTGTCGGTTTGACAATCTTCATTACTGGCTATGTTGTGAACCGGCACTCTGACAGAGTGTTGAGAGAGACACGGGCCGGGAGCATGGCAGGCTACTGTCGGGTGGATGAGGGGTTGTTCCGCTACGTGTGTTGTCCGAATTACCTCGGTGAGATCCTGATCTGGACTGGTTGGGCGGTGGCGACGTGGTCTCTGGCTGGCTTGAGCTTTGCGGTGTGGACTGCAGCGAACCTGCTGCCGCGGGCACGCACACATCTCCGCTGGTGCAGGGACTACTTCGACGACTATCCGGAGGAGCGTAAGGCGGTCATCCCTTGTCTATGGTAGCAGGCACCGTTGCCCAAATGTACCACCGGAGCAATCGAGGATGCCTTACGTATCCCGCGCTTTCCCGAAGAAGGACACGCGAGACGATCATCATGGCGTCAGCAGTAATCTGCCTGAGACGCTGACACGCAGCCACAAGGTGGGATGTACTGAAAATGGGGGAGCAACAGCATCACGTGCCGCGCTCCGGAGGCAGGCATTGGCCTGCATACCACTGGGTACGAGCCCACGGATGGAGATATTCCGGAGCGAGTGGATATCTGCGGCCATGCGCACGCAAGAGACGTTGCCTCTCACACCATTCATCGCTTTCTGAAACTGCAGATACATCTGAATACCGGGAGAGGTCAGTCATCGGATTCGAGCGAACTTCTGAATTGTGCGCGCTCCTTTGTCGGTGCCAGCGTATGTTCTGGAGACCTCGCCCACATAGACGTTGCCGCGTGAGTCGACAGCCACGGCGTGAGGCCCCAGAAAGAGTGCGTCGTCTCTCACGGGACTGGGGTTCCCCCAACGCGTGACAAGATGGCCATCTGGATCGAAGACGCTCACACGAAGGCACAGTTCTGATACATACACGTAGCCGGCTGTGTCAACGAACAGGCCCGTTGGGCGGATGACATCGTGCCAGATTTCGAGCAGGTTGCCCTCCTGATCGAAGAGCTGCAACCGGCTGTTCTCTCGGTCAGCCACGATGAGGCGACCCCGGGAATCAAGGACAATGTCGTGCGGGAGGCGAAAGCGCCCGGGCTCTCCTCCCGGCTCGCCCCATGATGCCTTCAGTTCTCCTCCAGAGCCGAACCTGTGGACGCGTGAGTTGCCGTATCCGTCTGATACAAAGATGTCACCGTCAGTGTTTACCGTGACACCAGTGGGCCGGTTGAACGGCGGGCCGCCACGCACGATGGTGGATGTACTCTGCCATACTTCCCATGTCCTGATGTAGCCCGTGTTGGATGGCTTGCCCCTTTCGCCGAGCTGAAGCAGCAGGTCACCTTGCGGGGTGAACTTCGCGACTACGTGGTTGCCGTCGTCTGTGCAGAAGACAGAGCCATCCGGGGCGATTCGACAACCGTGTGCCCGGCCGAAGAAGCTGGTCCCCCAACCCCGCAACGGCTCGCCATCAGGCGTGAATACCTTTACCGGGCTCTCGCTGCGATTCAGCACGTAAACGTTGTCTTCGGTATCTATTCCGATCCCACCAACGTCGATGAACGACCACCCCTGTGGTACCTTGGCCCATTCGTCAATCAGTTCATATTGAAAGTCACCCTGTCCGTATCTCATTGACTCCTCCTGCCAGCGCACCGACGTGCACGTGCAGCATTGTAGCAAAGCAGAATGAGGCACCCGTGGGTCTCCCCTTGACATTGGTCCTGCTGGTATACTCAGTGAGGCTGTGAGTCGACATGCACATGCCGTTCCGCGCGTGACGAGGAGGAATTCACGGTGAAGATCACTGGATTCGAAACAACAGCGCTCAAGATCCCTGTTACCACATCGTTTGTAGGCTCGGTGAAGTTCGAGTGCTTCAACCCGGTCGTGGTTGAGTTGTTCACAGACGAGGGACTACGTGCTCATGGTCTTGCGATGGTGTTCAACAACTTCCATGTAAAGTTGTTGAAGGACTGTATCGATGCGCTCGCGAACGTCGTAGTCGGCGCAGATCTCGAGCGCTGGGCGCAGAACTGGGACCGGCTCTGGAAACTTGGAGCGCGTATTGGCTCTGAAGGTCTTGGTGTCATGGCTGTGTCCGCAATAGACATGGCATTGTGGAACCTGAGGGCCAAGTCACTCGAGATGCCCCTTGCGCGGCTCCTTGGCGGGTACCGGGATGAGGTGCCGGTGTATGCAAGCAACTACCTGTGGCGCGACAGGTCAATTGACGAGTTGCAGAAAGAGGCAGCCTCGCTTGTAGAGCAGGGCTTCAAGGCTGTCAAGATGCGTATGGGGTGGAAGTCCAGAAACGAAGAAGTCAAACGACTGGCCGCAGTACGCGAGGCTGTAGGCCCCGATGTAGACATAATGGTGGATGTCCTGTGGGTCTGGACGGTATACGAATCAATTGTCCTTGGGCGCGAGATGGAGAAGATGGGAGTCTACTGGCTCGAGGATCCCATTCCGACGCACGATGTTGCTGGCCTTTCGGAGATTGCGCGGTCTCTCGATATGCCGCTGGTGGTGGGGGAGAACGTTGCCCACAAGCGCGGCTTCCGCCGGCTGTTTGAGGAGCGGGCCACGGACATAGCAATGATCGACGTGCAGGCGGTCGGTGGTGTCACTGAATGGATGAAGGTGGCGGCCATGGCCGAGGCCTATAACCTCCCAGTGGTGAGTCACCTGTTCGATGAGTTCTCGGTGCATCTGGTTGCGGCCATTCCGAATGGCGTCTGGACCGAGCATATGCCCTGGTGGGAGGTCATCTACAATGAGCCACCCCAGCCAAAGGACGGTTGGATCTCTGTTCCGAACGTACCTGGCATCGGGTATGAGCTGAACCGGGATGCCATGAAGCGCTTTCGCATGTGATGCTGGGAGAGGTGCGTGCGGGCGCCGCGAGCTCTAGGCCGGACGACCCGTTGTGTACCAGGGAGCGCATGGTGATACGCCGGGCTTCCGGTCGGTGATCCATCTGCACTCAGATGAATTGTCTGCGTGTGGTTCGATAAGACGTTGTGTTGGCCACGAATATGAAAAGGGGCGCGATGGTGGAAAAAGTCAGACTTGGGAAAAGCGAACTACGTGTGACGCCGATAGGGTTGGGAAGCATCCCCATACAGAGACTGAACGATGAAGATGCAGTCAGAGTCGTTAGGCGGTGTCTCGAACACGGCATCAACTATATCGACACCGCGAACGCCTACAGCACCAGCGAGCGTCGCATTGGCCTGGTCCTGCGCGACTGGGACGGCGAGGTGATTGTCTCGACCAAGTCGCAGAGTCGCACCCCGGACGGCATACGCGAGCACCTCGACAACAGCCTGCGCATGCTGGGCGTGCGCGCGATTAATCTGTATCAGTTCCACAATGTCAGCACGTTCGCCGACTTGGAGAATGTACTGGGACCGACTGGTCCGTACCCGGTTGTTGAAGCGGCCAGACGCAACGGTGAAGTGGAGCATATAGGTATCACGTCGCACCAGATTGATGTGGCCAAGGAGGCTGTCAAGTCGGGGCGCTTCGAGACCATCATGTATCCGCTCAACTTTGTTGCTCACGAACCGGGTGAAGAACTGCTCCAGCTGGCCTCCGATCACGATGTAGGCTTCATCGCAATGAAGCCGTTTGCCGGTGGTATGATTGCTAGTGCGCCTCTTGCGATCAAGTATCTGCTGCAGTACCCGGGGGTGGTGGCGATTCCAGGTGTGCAGTCCATTGCGGAGATTGACGAGATAATGGAAATCGCGAAGGGGAGTATTGAACTAACCGCGGCCGACAGGGCGGAGGTGGAGCGCATTCGTGGTGAGCTTGGCAACCGCTTCTGCCGTCGTTGTGACTACTGTCAGCCGTGCACAGCGGGGATACCGATCTCGACCGTGATGGCATTTTCTGGGATGGTGCGACGGATGCCGATCAGTGGTGTGGTCTCCGGCTGGGTAGCTGATGCCATGGAGAAGGTTGTCAATTGCACCAACTGTGGCTTGTGTGAGGAACGGTGTCCTTACGGGTTGCCTATCCGGGAGATGATGTCCGAGAATCTGGAAAACTATCGCAGGCTCAAGTCAGAATTTCAGGCGTCGATATCCTGACTCTCTGGGGTACGGCGGAAAAGCGTCGACGGTTGTTCCGGCGGGCATATGTTGTCCTAAACTGTACGTTGGGATTCGGACTGTCAACGCTCTAGGGCGGCGTGAACAGAGCACCGGCTGGCAGCACGCCGACCACACGCAGCTGGCCACAAGCATAAGCGCTGCATCGCAACTCCCGAATTGGTCGGCTGGGTGCCCCAGGATGAGATCCGCGACGATGGCACCATAGCTGCATGCGCGTCTTGCAGTCTCTGGCTCAACTTGATCGCGGCAAAGCCACGAATTCCAGGCGGCACGAAGATGTGCACTCCTGGCTGCCTGTTGCAACAGGCTGCTGACACGGTCCTGTCTGCCACCTCACTCAGTAGTTCCTGTTGCAAATGGCGTTGTGGCACGCAGGATGGCCGTATCTGAAACCTTATCGGCAGTCGTGGCGCAGTGTCTTTTCAGAGATCGCGGTGACAACCGGCCATGAGGTGTGATGGGACCCACGTCGTGCTGTGACACGTGGGTCCCATCCGAGTGAGAGGGATGTGAAAGTGAAGAAGTGAACTGGCGGTCTGCAGCGTGAAGTCTGAGCACGTATGTTTTGATGCATGCCGGTTGACCGTAACACCTCTGCGGGAGCGTACTTGTCGTCGAATGACAGCGAAGTTACGGGAAGGTGGTAACGTTGCCCGCATTGTTGTGGAAGAACACATCCGGCCCGAGGGCAACGGCCAGCCTTGATGCAGCTGCAAGCCCTGTGCAGTGTGATACGCCCACCCTGGCGACTTTCAGACGCTTGAGTTCATCAATGGTGCTGTGCATCTGATAGTCGGACGCACCGATGAGATGAGTGCCTCCTACAATCAAGTGGACCTTGTCCATGCCTGTGACCTGTTGCGCGTGATGGACGGTGTTGATCATGCCTCTGTGAGCGCAGCCGAGAACGATGATAAGACCGAGTTCGGTCCTGATGTATAGCGCAGCATCGTCTGTGAGAGGGTCCGGTGCAAACTCGGCATCGCCTTCGCGGTAGGTACCTTCTCCCTTCTTGAGAAAGCATATAGGGGCGATGGTCTCATAGTCGTTGCGCATCGGGACCTCTCCGCTCCAGATGATGTCGTCGGTGAGCCACACAGGTTCCCGGCTTTCAACAAAACGTGCGCCCTGTCGCTCCTCCAGTTCGGCCTTGACAAAGGGGATGCCACGGAAACTGTATGCAGGGTCACCGTGCTTGATGTACTTCGGGCCCCATACGTCGGGGTGACACACGATGTCGATCGGTGCAGAACGGCGTTCCAGAAAATTGGACCTGCCGATCGTGCCACGCATGAGTTCGAGAACGTCTCGCAGGCCCCCTGTGTGGTCGACGTGACCGTGACTCAAGGCGAGCTTGTCGACACATGCGAGGTCGATGCCCATCGCCTGTGCATTGAATGTAGCTGATACTCTCAGTCCCGTGTCGAAGAGCAGGTTGAATCCATCCGCCTGAACGAGCATGCTCCAGCCCCACTCGCCGAGCAACCAGAGCCAGTTGGCGGTGTTCTCACTGAGTGTCACGAGGCGCAGTTTTCTTGGGTCGAGCATGATTCCTCCTTTGATAATGGCCGGTTGATATTGATCTCACGGATACAGTTCGGGCTGCGACTCCATTGTCGCGATGAAGTCCTCCACGGATTTTTCCCAGTCGTATTCGGCGCTCCAACCCCAGTCGGCACGCGCCCGCGAGTCGTCCACGTACTTGGGCATGCTGCTGACCATTCTGATGATGTTCTCATCTGCGGCAAACTCAATCTGCGCCCCAGGTATGCGCCGACGGACGACCTCCGCCATTTCGCCTGCAGTAATGGAAAAGCCTGAGATACTGTAAATCCGACGTCGCAGAAGTGACTGATCGATAGTGCGCATCATCTGAAGACAGCGTACGACGTCGCGAATGTAGATGAAAGGCAGTAGCGTATTCTCTGAGACGGGGAGATGGCAGGGACGCCCTCGTACGCTTTCGTGCACCATCAGACTGGGATACGCTGCGAGTCCCTCGCGTCGGCCAGGGCCACAGATGGCGGGAAGGCTGGCAGCACGAAAATCGACCCTGAAGCGGTGATGGTAGTACTCACCAAGTCGCTCTCCGAAGATCTTGGTGGCTGCGTAGATTTGGAATGGATTCGACTGGAACGTATCTTCGTTCACTGTGTGTGGGGATCCGGGTCCGTAGGTGGCTATGCCTGTGAGGAAGACCACCGGCCCGACATTGAATATGCGGGCGGCCTCCAGTACGTGGTACGTGCCGTTTGCGTTTGCACCGTATGCGGCCCAGGGGTTGGCCTCGGCGGCCATGCTTATCATTGCGCCAAGGTGAAAGATGCAATCGGGTTGATACGTATGTACCGCCTCAAATACCTCGGCAAACGAGCTCAGGTCGCCCCGTGTTACAAGAACATGTTGCTTCAGATTGCCAGGTGGAGGTGAGATGGATGCAAGATCAAACAAGACAGGCCTCTCGCCATTCGCAACGAGAGCACGTGCGATGTTGGTGCCGACGTAGCCAAGGCCGCCGGTTATGAGGGTAGTTGCCATCTTGTGACCTCCACAGCCGACATTTGCTAATTGTGCTCCCTGGCATGTATGGCTGGCAATACGCGAAATGGCGCAGTCAGACCATCACTGCTCCGGACAATGACAGGTGCTGCAGTGAGCTTGGCATCTCTTCTGGTGCCGCAACGGGCGTGTTTGGGATAAACCGGCCGTGTCCCTGGTACAGCTCGTGCCAGGCCTTGCCGTCTGGGAAAGGGCAATGTGAGACTTGGTTCGTCGGGAGAGGGTAGTGTTGCAGGTTGCCAACCGCACTCGTCAGGAGCTGCATCTTCTGGACTGCAGCGTGGCATAACGGCCTTGCCCTCGGATCGCGCGGCGTAGTCGTCGGACCTGCCTGACCGAGCGATGGCGTGGCGAGACTAGCGCGAGTGGGGAATGGGCCTGTAGAGGCCAGCCCGTGTAGGCTGGCCTGTGTGGGGTGGTTGCTTTGAAAGAGGGCTCCGCTGGTCAATGTTGTTCTTCTCAGCAGGTCCGAGGCATTCGGCTTTCTCAGCGCTGTGAATTTATACTGTGCCTTGGCTACGTGTTCGGACATAATGCCCAGAGGAGGGCTGTGTACATCCTGTCAGTGGGAAGACGCGAGCGGTGATGACGTGCCGGGATTCAGCCGCTGTCAAAGAGGCTGACCAGCTCGGTTGGGTGGTGGAGCAGGACCTTTGCGCCTGTGGCGACGAGTTCGTCGCGGTCGCGAAAGCCCCATAGTGCACCGGCCGCGTACATGCCGGCCGCATTGGCGGTGAGCATGTCTATGCCAGAGTCACCAAGGAAGACGAACTCGTGCGGGTCCAGGTCCATCCGTCTGGCGATGCGAAGAGCGCCGGTTGGGTTGGGCTTCCGGGGGGTGTCGGCATTCTCGCCGGCGATCACCTCGAAGGAATATTTGTGGAGGAGCCTCACGAGCATCATTTCCGCAGTGTCCTGCGGCTTGTTTGTGAGGACGGCTATCCTGACTCCGCGCTCGACCAGTGCATCCAGCATCTCAGTGATACCATCGTACGGGCGTGTTGTATTGAAGAGACGTCTGGCATACTCGTCGCCGATCCGCGCAGCGAACAGGTCGATCATCTCGTCGGTACGCTGCTCCTCGGGAAGTGCCCGCATCGCCAGGGGCCGTCGGCCGTCGCCCACGAATTGCCTGTACTCATCGAGGCTCCGGCTGGGGAAACCTGATTGCGCCAGGACGTGGTTCACTGAATCGGCGAGATCCTTGAGGGTGTCCAGCAGTGTTCCGTCGAGGTCGGAGATAAGTGCGCGGTATTTCATCGGTACATCGTATCAGCACGAAGGCATGCTGTGCGAGTCGCCCGCGTCCGCGAGGAAATACTGATGTTCAGTGTGAGCGGCGGGTGCGCGCACCGTTTGGAGCGAAAACTGGAATGGCACGGGCTCGTATGCAAAGAGGAATCGCCGTGGTAATTGTCTCAAGATCGAGGTAGTGGCGCGGATACGCCTGAGTTGGATGCAGTGAGATGAGAGGCCAGGGTTTAGCTGAAGGAACTGTGTCGCGAGGTGTCCTGCATCAGGCAAGGTCTGTTCCCGTTGGCTGCGACGGTGCGGTCATCAATGAATGATGGTACTCGCAGACTGGGGGTAACGCCAGTGGCGATATCTTTATGAAACGCCAGCCGGCTGAATCAGGCATGACAGCTGGCTTATCCTTCGTATGCATGTGGCCCTGCTCCGGACTCCGGCCGCAGGAATCGATGTATCTACGCTGGTGGAGGCGATTGTGCTGGCACTGACGCGGAAGCGATCTTCGG
>CAZODZ010000019.1:11563-23634 GCA_964578745.1 uncultured Dehalococcoidales bacterium
AAGTCGTAGTTCGCTTGCGGGTGCAGTGGTGGAGCGAAGTAATACTCGCGGTATGCGGCGCGAGGGGGTAATAGGCGTGCAGAGAGCATGCGAAAGTGTTCGTCAGGTCAACAATGACGCTAGACCACGCGGCTCGCTTTGCACCCTGACACAGGACTACGTAAGGCGAACCAAGGGGGACTCAACTTGACACTCGTGTTGGTTGGGGAATAAGGTTGGGAAACCAACGTAACAGTCAGGCGCTTTGGAAAGGAGAGAACGAAGCATTAAGTTATGGAGCATCTCATTCTCACGGCCGTCATCATCTTTTGCATCTCACTCGTCTTCTCCATGTTTGGGCGAGGTGGTGGTGATTTCTATCTGCCTGTCATCATAACCTTGCTTGGCGTACCCTTCTATACTGCTGCAGGCAGCAGCCTTTTCCTTATTCTGATTCAGAGCATATCCATGGTTTTCATCTATTCCACTAGGCATCGGCTGCTGGATTGGAAGTTGGCCTTCGTTCTGGGCGCCACAGTGGCGGTTGCAGCTTTCTTGGGGGGATTCTTTTCGCATGGAATACCAGCCGTCTACCTGAAAGTAACGTTCGCTGTCTTCCTGTTGTCTTCAGCCTACTTGATGGTGAAGAGGGTGAACATCGCTACTGTCAAGCCTGGAGGGTTTGGGGTCTGGCATCGTGAGTTCTCTGGTGGTAGCTATGATGTCAATCTTCTCTTTACCTTGCTGCCGGTGGGGGTGGCTGCCTTTCTGGCTGGGATGGTTGGCATCTCAGGCGGAGGTCTGATAATTCCACTGGCTGTTCTTGTTGGGGGTGTCCCACTCCGGATAGCTATGGGCACCAATACCTTCCTCGTTCTCTGCTCGTCTTCAATGGGCTTTGCAGCTCATGCTCTCCGTGGCGGGGTTGATCTGCAGTTGTGTCTCATCCTTGGAGGGGCTGTCCTGATAGCTTCACAAGTAGGCTCACGTCTGCACATGAAAGTGAAAGAGAGGGACTTGCGGCGGGGATTCTCTTTGATACTAGTAATGGCTTCTCTATGGATGATAGCGAAAGTCTTTGTTTAGGTACTTCAGGTTAGCTCGGCGAATAGCCAAGTGAATTTCATTTCAGCCTGTTACCGCAGCACGAGGTGGACACATATTTGAGGTGAGACCGAGGCATGGTTTAAGGTGGGAGCCTGCTATTGTCGGCCTTGCTGTGTGCTACCAGACCGGCTGAGGCATCGCTTGTGCAACATGAACTTCCACCGTAGTCAGTGCATCAGCCAGCCGCCTGACGACGCTAAATGCCACGCTGTGCTTTGTGCGGCAGCGCGGCATGTCCTGCTCCTCTCCTTCCCCGCCGACTATCCCAGTGCAGGATCCACCTTAAACCTCTGGCCAGATCCCCGTGCAGGCACTTCACCCCCGGAGTTGTCCTACAGCTTGGCCACCGCAAGCTCGGCGGCATTCACCATCTGATAGGCAATTGGCGATGCTGTCAGCGCTGGGTGGGTGCCCATCTGGAACAATGAGACTTCGTGAGCAGTCATCCCATGCTGTACACAGGCGCTGATGACGTTGGTGAGTTCGCCTACGCTCCGACCACCCGAAACTCCGCCGCCCAGCAGCACTCCAGTCTCCTTGCAGAAGACGAGTTTCACCTTTGTTGATGTCGCTCCCGGCATGGAGCCTGGATGCCTGTCCGCCGTTGTGGACTCGCCAATCACCACATCGAAACCTTGCTGTCTTGCTGCCGTCTCCGTCAGACCGGCGCAACCAAAGGCACGTTCGCCGACTATCGTAGACCAGACACCGATCTCACCGGGATTGCGGCAACAGGTGTTGAAGACATTTGCACCGGCTATTCTCGCCTCGGCTGTAGCGACGGATGCCAGCATGATGGCACTGCACCTGCCTGTGAAGAAGGAGCGTTTCTCGGCCGCATCCCCGCAGGCGAATACCGCGGGGTCGGTAACAGTCCGCATATAGTTGTCGACCTGGATTGCCCTGGTCGGCCCTATCTGAAGGCCGGCGTTCCTCGCCAGTTCAACGTTCGGCACAGCGCCGACCCCCATGATAACGACATCGGCCTTGATCTCTTCACCACCTTCCAGCTTGACACCAGTGACACTGTCATCTCCGAGGATGGCCTCTACTTTGCGGCCTGTGAGCACTTTGATGCCCCTGTCTGCGAGGGCAGCCTCAGCCTCAATGCAGAACTCAGTGTCAAGGGCCAGCTGTAGACAGTGGGGGAGCGCCTCAACAATGCTTACGTTCGTGTCATGGCTCTTCTTGCACTCATCGGCAAACTCGACGCCGATGAAACCACCACCGATTATCACAATGTCTTTCGCGTTTTGTATTGCATTCAGCATGCCGTTGAGATAGGCGACGTCCTTGCTGGCAACGAATACGTTCCGCTTGTCTGATCCATCAATGGGCAACCGGATTGGCAACGAACCAGTAGCCAAGATGAGTTTGTCATAGCCAATGACGTCACCATTGCTTGTCGCGACAGTTTTCTTTTCCCTGTCGATGTTTGTCACTTCACTCTTGACGAGCTCAATGCCGTTGTTGGAAAGCAGCGCATCCGGAATCAGGTTCTTCTCGGGGCTGCCGACGGTCCCAAAGATATAGGGTATGCCACAGGGCACCAGCACCTGTTCCTCTTTGCGAATGAGCACTACCTCCTTGTCAGGATTCCGCCTGCGGCAGCTTATTGCCGCTGCCAACCCTGCTGCACTTCCGCCGATAACTAACACGTTGGCTTTTTCCATTCGTTCCTCCTGTACTACAAAAGCATTTGCTATTTCAGGCCATTGCTACAAGCTTGCCTTTGCTGAAGATGTCGACGTTCACCTATGTATTCCGAGCATATAATGACCTCTCCGCGGCCTGAAGTCCAGCATTAAGAAGACTGGAAGTGCGCGAAACTGCGTAGACACCACAAGATCCAGACGGTGCCTCGCGAGTGTGGAGACGAGTACAATGTTGTTGACAGCTGAATATTCGTGTGTAAGAATCGCTCTAGGGCGTTTGGATAGAGTGGTTGCATCATATCTTGCATAAGTGCCAGGTCATGTGGGTGGTGAATCTGCTGCACTGGTGTGTTTTGGGAGTGAGATAGAGATAGCTTGAAGGAACTGAACATATTGGTAGGATAAGATAGCGAGACTATCCCGCAAGAGATCGGGTGACGATCCAAGTGTCGGTAGACATGAGGGTCGTTTTGTCTTTTCTGGATAAGTGCAGTGAGTGAGGTGGGTAGGTTAATACGAGTCCAGGGATGAGCCTATACGTATGACAAAGCATGGACATGACTGCTTCGGACAGAAGCACTCTGCTCAAGTCGAAGGGGGAAGGTAGATAGGGACATCTATACAACGCGGGAAGAGTTGGAAAGGAGGTGCTACAGTGAAGAAAGGACTATTGCTGACAGTGGTGTCACTTGTGGTGGTAGGTAGCTTTCTAGCTACTGGTTGTGCGCCGGAGACGACGCCCACAACGCCCACAACGCCGGCGGAGCCAGCCGGCGAGGTTTATCACGCTGTGTGGCAGGACATCGACCCTGCCGGGCAGGCGCAATGGTTCGCTATCGTGAACACGTGTGAGAGGGTCGAAGCGGCATCGAATGGAAGGCTGATTATCGAACCGCACCCGGAGGGCGAAATCGTCCCACGGAATGATGTGACGCCAGCCGTAGCAGATGGCGTGGTTCAGATCATTACCAACAACCCGGCAATGGACCAGGGTCGTATCGGCCCTGCGACGTACATGCTGACGGCCTCCGGCCTGCCAGCGGGCCCCAGCACGATCGAGTGCCTCGCGTGGCTCTACAGGGGTGGTGGTATCGATATGCTGAACGAGGCGTACAAGGACTACGCGTATTGCGTTGGGGCCTCAGCCGGTGCAGCCGAGCTGTTCTGTCACTCCAAGAAACCGCTCTCTACTGCGGCCGACTTCAAGGGCCTGAAGTTCCGTACGATGGGCATGTGGGCTGAGGTACTGAGCCAGTACGGTGCCGCGGTGACGACGGTGGCGGGCAGCGAGCTGTACTCCGCCGTTGAGAGAGGCGTGCTCGACGCGTTTGAGTTCGGTCCTCCAAGCACCAACTGGGTCTATGGTTTCCACGAGATCTGCCCATATATTGGCCTCCCTGGTATCCAGTCGCCCGGCTACACAAAGCCTGTGCTTGTGAACAAGGAATTCTTTGACGGGCTTCCTGCGGACCTGCAGAGCATCCTGAGGCATGAGTGCATGGCCCTATCGCTGGACTCCTACAACCTTGTTGCCTATGCCGATGCTGAGGCGATGCAGAACTATGAAGAGTACGGAACAAAGATTTTCTACGTTGAGGACTCGTTCCAGGAGGACATAGCCAAGCGTACGCGCGAATTGTGCTTGAAGTACGCGAGTGAAGACGCGCTGTTCAAGCAGGCATGGGAGAGCCAAGACGAGTTTTTCAAGGTGTGGCGTTCGCTGACCGGCATTGTTCCAAAATACACCATCTTTGACTAGCAGTTTCTCTGTTCCGGTTGGTTACTCGAGACGACAGCCCGCGCCTGGTGCGCGGGCTGTCGAGTCATGTGTAGTCAGGAGTTCGATATGCTGTTAATCGAGCGCTTCTATCGATGGGTGGGGTGGTTGAGCGACTGGACCGCCCGGCTCGCCAGTTATCTCCTGATCATTCTCGTGCTGAACATCGTCTACGATGTGTTTGCACGCTATGTCTTCACGGCTCCGACCATCTGGTCGTTCACACTGAGCTACATGATATGCACGGCAATCGTGTCGCTGAGCCTTGCGTATGTCTATCATCACAACGCGAATGTGCGTGTGGACCTGATCTACTCTCACCTTCCATTGAGAGGCAGGCTCGCGGTGGACGTTGGACTGACGGCGCTTGTCACCTTCCCCCTGATGTTCATGCTGGCACGCGTGTGGGCGTTCGACGCATGGCACAGCCTGATCATCGGCGAAGTGGCCACGGAGACCACGTGGTATCCGCCATTGTTCCCTGTCAAGGCTGCTATCACAGTGGGCTTCACCTTACTCTTTCTCCAGAGCATTGCCACCTTCCTGCGAGACCTCGTTTGGTGGCGACAAGGGGGTGAACAACCATGGTCACGCTGACTCCTGAGTTGATCACCATCGTCATGTTTGCTGGCGTGGCGGTGGGCATCCTCATTGGGTACCCGCTGCCCTTCATTGTCGCCGGGGTTGCAATGTTCCTCGGGCTGGCTGTCATGGGGCCGGAGGTGTTTACACTGCTGAGACTTCGCCTCTGGGGAATGATGACGGATTACATACTGCTTGCCATTCCTCTGTTTGTGTTTATGGGTTCGATGGTGGAGAAGTCGGGATGTGCCGAACGCCTCTACGCTGGCTTGTATCTCGTATTCGGTCCTGTGCGCGGTGGCCTTGCCATCAGCACTATCCTCATGGGCACAGTGCTGGCAGCATGTGTAGGCATTATCGCTGCATCGGTCATCATGCTTGGACTTATTGGCATTCCCAGCATGTTGAAGCGTGGCTACGACAAGGCGCTGATCAGCGGCTCCGTTTGTGCTGGTGGAGCACTTGGCATACTCATCCCGCCGAGCATAATGTTGGTCATCTATGGGCCCATGGCGCAGATATCTGTGGGCAAGCTGTTTATGGGGGCCTTTGGTCCCGGCCTGCTGCTGTCGTCTCTGTACATCGCGTACATAGGCGTGAGGACATGGCTTAAGCCCGAACTTGCACCACCCATCGGGATTGAAGAGCGCAACGTCCCCGCGGCTAAGAAGATATCGACACTCGCTATGGGCATGCTGCCGCCGCTGTTGCTCGTCTTGAGTGTGCTCGGAGTGATCTTCTTCGGTGTGGCTTCACCCACGGAGGCTGCGGCCTGCGGCGCCCTTGCGGCAACGCTCCTTGCACTTGCATATAAGCGTCTCACATGGCAAACGCTACGTGATGTAATGATGGACACGGTGCGGGTGGGAACGATGGCAATGTTCATCGGCTGGAGTGCCTCCATGTTCACAGGTGTGTTCCTGCGGCTGGGCGGAGGTCGGGTTGTCGCGCAACTTGTCCTGGCAGCCCCGGGAGGTAGCTGGGGGGGGTTTGCGTTGATCATGTTCGTTGTGTTCATCCTCGGCTTCCTGGTGGACTGGACAGCGATCGTGTTTATTCTGGTGCCTTTGCTGGCGCCGATTATCCCGCAGCTCGGCTTTGACCCGCTGTGGTTTGCCCTCATGGTCTGCCTCAACCTGCAGATGGCCCTGATGACGCCCCCGATGGCGCCGGCGATCTTCTTTCTGAAGGGGATTGCTAAGCCCGAATGGGGCATCGTTACGGCTGACATCATCAAAGGTGTGGCGCCGTTCGTAGTGCTGATCGCTGTGGCGCTTGTGCTCTGCATCCTTGTCCCAGATATAATCCTGTGGCTGCCCCACCAGATGATTAAGTTCTGATGTGTAGTGCACAATAGAGCGAATGGCTCGCCGGTGTGTCTGTGGAGCTGCGGGCATACAGATTGAAAAAAGAGAGTGAATTTGATGAGCAAGTCAGAAGAGAAGAGGGTGCTGGACAAGGCTTATGACCTCGCATTATTGAAGAATGAAGAGAGGTACGGAGGCTGTGGCCAGTGTGTAATTGCTGTTCTACAGGACGCCTTCAGGATGCCGTCTAACGAGGTCTTCAAGGCGATGAGCGGGTACGCTGGTGTTGGTGCCACTGAGGGCGATGGGAGTTGTGGGGCCTATGTCGCTGGTATTCTCTTCCTTAGTGGCTTGCGTGGCTGCGAGAGGGACAACTTCGCGGATCCGGATCGCATTCGATTTGTGAGCTTTGCGACAGCACGGAAGCTGCACAGGAAGTTCATCGACGAGTTTGGCAGCATCATCTGTCGTGAAATCCAGATGAAGATCATGGGGCGTCCTTACTACCTGCCCGACCCGGACGAGATGGCGAAGTTCCTTGATGCGGGGGGGCACACGACCAAGTGCCCTGTCGTATGTGGCAAGGCAGCGAAGTGGGCTGCCGAGGTTGCGTTTGAGGAAGGGCTCATCTCAGCAGAGAAGCTTGCCGAGATTTCAAAGTAGACGTGCACCTGTGCCGACGGTCGCCTCGGGTTTGTCCTGGCTATGCCGGGGAAGCAGCTTCGGGTGGCCGGAGTAGCAGTGGGGAGAGCTGGGGTTGGTCGGGCGGAAGCACGCACGTGCTTGAAAGTCGAAAGGAGGAAGCGCCCATGCTTGAAGGAAAGTCTGCGCTTATTACGGGTGCCGGGCGTGGTATTGGCCGTGTCATCGCCTTGACGCTGGCCGCAGCCGGTGCCGACATAGCTGTGAACGACACCAATCTTGAGGCGGCCAACGAGACGGCTGCAGAAATCCGGAACCTGCATCGGAAGGCCATCGCCGTGAAGGCAGACGTCGGCGATCCAGCCGAGGTTGATGCCATGGTGGCGCGGGTTGTGGACGAGCTCGGTGGCATCCACATACTTGTCAACAACGCCGGGATCGTTGATCAGGGTGTTCCCACAGTGGAATCGTCCGTTAGTCACTGGGATGAGGTGATGCGTGTTATCGTCCGCGGCACGTATCTATGCTGTCGCAGTGCGGGCAAGTGGATGGTGGAGCACAGGATGGGGAAGGTGGTGAACATCAGCTCGGTTGCGGCACTCACCGGCTTGGCTCCCCGGCCGTCGTACGTCCCGGCCAAGGGGGCGGTCATCGATTTGACGCACACGCTGGCAGTCGAATGGGCGCCATATGGCATAAACGTGAATTGCATTGCGCCCGGGTTTTGTCTCACACCCCTCTCAGAAGAGGCGTTCAAGAGGGCCGGCGCGGATCTCTCGAAGATCGGGCAGCACATACCAATGGGGCGCCTGGCGGTACCAGAGGATATTGCCGATGCGACGCTGTTCCTGGTGTCGGATTCGTCGAAATACATCACCGGCGTGACGTTGCCCGTTGATGGAGGGTGGCTCCTGTTCCGGCAGCTCCCCAAGGGTTGAGCATGCCGTGATGAGATAGGTACATGACACACTGATTGTGACAAGGAGGCCACAGAGCATGGCTCATTCACTCGTAACCGGTGGGTTTGGATTCGTGGGTCGACATCTTGTGAGAATGCTGGTGGAGCGCGGCGACAGCGTGACGGCGTTTGACCTGATCCCCCACTCGCCATTTCTTGAGGACATCAAGGACAAATTCAGAGTCAAGGTGGGCGACTTGGCCAACTGGGTACACCTCGCCGAGGCAATCCGGGAGGCGGGTCGGATCGACACTATTTATCACGTTGGTGCGGCCATCCCGCCGCTGACCGAGCGTGACCCCTCGGCCGCGTTCAACGCTAACATTGTTGGAACGTTCAACGTCCTGGAGGCCGCGCGCCAGTTCGGCGTTAAGAGTGTCATTTTCGCCAGCACGCAGTCGACGTATTCTGACGGTGATGCATTTATTCCTGACGACTATCCACAGCGGCCGGGGACGTTCTACGGTATGACCAAGGTGTGTGGGGAACGGCTTGGCGAATCCTACTGGCGCCATTTCGGCGTCAACTTCCGTGGGGTGCGCTACTGCATCGTCAACGGACCGGGTCGTGGTGGTGTCAACCCCGGGCAGTTCGTCGTCTGGACACTGCAGATGGCCGCGCTGAAGCGGCCGTTCAAGGTGTTTGTTGAGCCCGATGTGGAAGTGGCGAGCATCTACGTAAAGGATGCGGCTAAGGCGCTTATCGACCTCAACGATGCGCCTGAGTCGAAGCTGCGCCAGCGGGTGTACGGCATTATGGGTTACACGGTGACGGCCCGTGAGCTCGTCGATGTTGCGAAAAAGTATGTACCCGACGCTGACCTCACCTTCCGTGTGAATGAGGAGATGATGGAGAAGGTGCGGTCGCTCAACTTAGCGCGGCGCATGGACATTGAGCCGGCGAAACAGGACTGGGGTTTCGAGCCGCAGTTCAACTTGGACCGCTCGATGCAGGATTATCTCAAAGAGTGCACCGAGCACCGCGACCTGCTGAACTATCCCATTCCGGAGTTCTGACAAGAGAAAGAGAAGAGAATGAATCAAAGCCCAGTGAGCGACGCCTACACGGCCTCGCTCACTGGGCAAGTGGACATGGGATGCGAATGAATCTAACTCTCGATAGGAAAGCCGGTGGCTGGGTGCAGGGCGATGCCCTTCGGCGGCTCCATAATCTCCAGTGTGATGCCATCGGGACCGCGCAAGTAGCTGATGCCCCAGCCCTTGAGCGCGCCGCCACTTGCCCACTGGGGCTCGTGCACAAATTGCACGCCCTTCGCAGTCCACTCGTCATAGGTCTTCTGCACATCGTCGACGACGAAGCCTACGTGTGCCACGCCTATGTTGCATGTGGCAAGGTCGAGTTTCTTCCCCTTGGGGCTCACGTACTCAATGAGCTCGAGGTTGCCGTCGCCGCCAGTGAGGATATTGGTGATCTTCATCTTGAGCCCCTTGAACCCGATGATCTTCTCCACGCGTTCGCCGCTTACCTCGCGTATGGGCGTGGCCTCGAGTCCGAGTTTGTCAGTGAAAAACGCCCTGGCCTGCTCGATGTCGCTGACGGTGAAACTGATGTGCTGGATCTTTGTAATCATATTAGTCCTTCCTTTTCTCCCCGAAGGCTTTGTCTGCCATTTTAGCGCGAGTGGGGGCTGGTGGGAAGTGTGTGGATGAGATCTTACGCTGTGGAGAAGGGAGGAGAGTTGTGGCTGGCAGGCTGAACAGAGTTGCCGCCCGGATTCCGGGCACCCATGATAATGTGACGTACAATGCGATAAGGAGGATGATGTGACCGACAAGGAGAAACAGGAACTGCTGGACAAGATTGAGCGCGAGGCAACGCAGTACGAGCTTGAGCTGCACGCGTGTGCACGGTGCGCCCTGATGGCAGTGGCGCGGAACCTGAAGCTGGCCGATGATGACTGTATCGACGCCGCACTGCGGGCGGCAATTCCGCTGAGCGGTGGAATCGCAGGGACCCGGAATCACTGTGGAGGTCTCATTGGTGGCATCATGGCTATTGGCATGGCCATGGTGAAGAGTAGTCCGCGTGAGGCTGCGGTTGAGGAGCGGAAAGCGTCGTTCGAGGCAGCGAAGCGCTTCTACCGGCGCTTTGAGAAAGAGATCGGCCACGTGCGCTGCTACGATATCCGTGACGCTGGCCTCGGTCGCGTGTTTGATACATCTACCCCTGAGGAGCAAAAGAAGTTCGAGGAGGCGGGAGGCTACGTCCTCTGCTCAGGCGTTGTCGGTAAGGCAGCGCGAATGGCGGCCGAGATCATCCTGGAAGCGGAGTAGCCGGTCAGCGACGGAAAGGTTCGACAGCCTGTTCGCATCGGATGATGCAGAAACAGGCGGTGATGTTAGCAATCCGGTAGCAGTCGGTGAGGATTTATGAAGTAGGCCGTGTGGGATTCGAACCCACGACACCCTGATTAAAAGTCAGGTGCTCTGCCAGCTGAGCTAACGGCCCATGATGTGTGGTGTGGGGTCTCAGTCGCGCCGGCGTTTGTGGTCCAGGATGTTGGAGATATAGCAGGCGAATGCCGGATGCACGTCGCAGATGTACCCGTCCTCGGTTGCGTCCACGGAGAAGGCTACGCGATTGGGTCGCTTCATTGGGTCTCCGAACTTGCCGTAGCCGGACTCGTTCCATGGCATGTTGTGACCGAGTATCTCCAGGAAGCCCTTGACGTCCCGTGTCTGATCGAGCACGACTTCGAACGGCAATTGCTGCTTGAGTTCGTTCAACTGTTCGAGCCGCAATTTCACCCGCATGGACCCTTCGGGATTATACGGCGGACCCCTACCAGTGTCAATCGAACGCAGGCGCACCAGAAATCCTGCAAACACCTTCGCCGGATGGTGGCGGACGGTTGTCACGCCGCAGCCGGGTGCCGACGGCTGGCGTTTTCCTTCTCCGGACGCAACTTTGCCCAGTCATCATACGTTCTATCTGTAGACAACGCCGACAGGTTGCGTGACGCAAACTGAACCATGTTGCGGCCTGCGGCAACCTGATATGCTTTCGATGTACAGACCTCCCCTGGCGCTTTATCGACTGGTTGTATGAACACGTGAACGCGATTGCACAGCTGTTTGACCCCATCCTTCTGATGTTGGCGGCGGCTTCTCCGTTCGGCATCGGGTCCATCCTGTTTGTTCTATACAGGCGTGGACCAAGCAGCGTTGGCATGAGACCGGGACTACCGTTGAGCTGGGCTGAACCGATAGAGATCCGGATAGTCATCTATCTTCTCTTTGCTGCCATCTGGGGTGTGATCGCCTTCGCCCTTCGCATATTACATGTGGCCGTGCCGGAGGGAGGTGTTGCTGCGGGGCTGCTGCTCGTCCTTACGATGGCTGCGTTCTTTTTTGACATGGCCTTTGTCTATGCTGCTGCAGGCACGCTTCTCCAGGCGGCGCTGGGAAGTCGCGGCCGACCGCCATTCTGGTTCTCGAAAGCACTGTCGCCGCTGGACACGTTATTGATGACCATTGGAGACGTGCTTGCGTCCGTACTGTTGCGCCAGCGACCCGCCCTGCGGCACGCGCCTGCGGAGACGACCGAGCTGGATTTTGAGACTGAGACTCTTGGAGTCGGGCAGCCAGGGACTAAACCAGCTATGTCACCCCTGCACACACCCCGTGTCAAGCGAGAAGACCCCTATGCGGTGGCCAAAGAGCGCCTTGACTCAATTGTCGCGGACTACCAGCGCAGACTCACACCCGCCCAGAGGGAGAAGTACCTGCTCATGAGAGAGATAGTGGAGTACCTCAGGGGCCGCGATCTGAGCAGCCCCTGAGGTATGTCTATGACTGCTGTGTAATCGACGCCAGCTGCGAAAGCACCTCTTCGAGAGCGGTCAGTTCCTCGCCGTATGTTGCCCAGTCGCCATTCTGCGCAGCCTCCTGCGCACGGGTGAAGTGCTCCTGGGCCTGCTCGATCAGGGCACGCGTGCCTTCCGGTAGAGGCTCGCCATCCTCCAGCTGTTCTTCTGGAGGGGGTGTACCTTCGGCCACACCAGACCCGAATATCGTCAGCAGGCACTGCTCCAGTGTAGGCTG
>CAZODZ010000020.1:0-23451 GCA_964578745.1 uncultured Dehalococcoidales bacterium
TTAAGGCGGGGGTCTGCAAAACCCCTATTCAGCGGTTCGAATCCGCTCGCCGCCTTTGTCTTCTCCTGTACAATCTCGGTATCCTTGGTTGTCGCCCTGCCGAGGTGGCGGAATGGTAGACGCGGCGGACTTAAAATCCGCTTCCCGGAAGGGAGTGTGGGTTCGAGTCCCTCCCTCGGCACTGTCGTGACATCTGAATGCCCTGTTGTGCTCCAGTGAAGGTCATTCGGCTGGTGAGGAGATACGGTAGAGGGTATTATCCGACATGTCCCAGCCGTTCCTTTGCACCTGTTTTTCGTTGACTCTGCCACAGCATTCACCCTCCTCCACACCTTCCCTGCTCCTTCGGAATCTGAGCGGGTCATCTCATGTCCCAGCCAGAGTGGGAAGAAGTGACTTCGATGTGCGATGATAGGTGCTATCACGGGGCACAGGAGGAGATGTGGAGAAGAGGGAACTGTATGCCAGCAAAGAGGAATTCGCTGCCCGGGTGGCTCACTACCCTGACGTGCCGGAAGTCCAGCTGAATCCCGGCTCGATGAGCCGTATCGTGTCGACAGACAAGGTGATGCTCAGTTTTCTCACGCAGGAGGCAAATGCCTATTTCCCGCCTCACCGGCACGAGGCAGAGCAGGTGATGATTGTCATCGACGGAGGCCAGGACGAGATAGTCGAAGGTAAGCTCTACCCTCTGAAGAAAGGCGACGTCATCGTGCTTCCCTCAAACGTTGAACACGGTGGTTACATACACGACACAGGGTGTGTGGCAATAGACATATTTATTCCGCCCCGACATGACCTGCTGGAGAAGCTCAAAGCAGCCCTCGGTGGCTGAGAGGTTCGACTCTGCTGGGATTACTGGGCCTGTGCAACGACCAGGCCCACCGCTAGCAATGGTGTCACCGCAGGCAACTGCTTTGATCAGGCTTGGAAGACCTACTCGACTGTGAAACTGATCTTGATGGTCACCTGCCAGGAGGCAATCGCATTGTTCTCGATGTATCCCCTGGTCTCAATAACCTGGAACCAGCGCATGTTCCGGACGGTCTTGGCCGCCTTCGCGAGGGCGGCTTGCACCGCATCCTCGATGCTGGTGGGTGATGATGCCGTGAGTTCAATGGTCTTGTATACGCGGTCCGGCATGTCGGCCTCCTTTCTTGTTGGAAAGTGTGAGATCTGTGGTTGTCCGATCAGGCAACCGCCGCTGTTCTGTCTGCAGCAGATTGGTCGCTTTCAGTCAATGCCAAGTCTCACATCTGCCGCCGGTGGCCCGGCGACAGGCGACTGTACTTGCAGGTAGCATGGTCTGTCAAGTGCGTCGTTGGCCATCATTATGGTATTGATTTGACAATCAAATTGCCATGTGTAGACAATGGCTTGGCGAGGCAAAATCAATAGTGCGCATCGGAGCGTTTGAACTGATCGAACCACTGCCTCAATTGAGGGCACCGCATGCCCTTGTCATGCTCCGCCCGTGGATCGACGCGGGCAGCGTGGGCGCACTGACGCTTCTTGAGATTGAGGAGCAGTTTGGTGCAGTTGAACTTGGACGGCTAGCTCGCCCCGGGTCTTTCTACGATTTCACGCGTTACCGACCGACAGCCTACTTTCGAGAGGGACAGCGGGAGTTGTCTATTCCCAATACGGTGATCAACCTCGTCCGCCGCAAGGAACCGCCTGACCTTGTGACAATCAAGATGCTCGAACCTCACATGTTCGGAGAAGTCTTCGTCGATTCCGTGCTGTCCGTGCTCGGGAAACTCGGCGTACAACGCTACGTCTGGATAGGTAGCATGTACGATGCTGTGCCCCATACGCGCCCGCTGCTCGTGTCAGGTGGTGCCTACGGGGTGGTTGCCCCCGCAGTAGTGGAGAAGCTTGGCATTCTGCCGACGAACTATCAGGGCCCTTCTACGCTCACTTTTGAGATAGTTCAGCGAGTGCCACGAATGGGAATCGAATCGATGTGGTTCATCGTGCATTTGCCTCAGTATGTTCAGGTGGAAGAGGATTACGTTGGCAAGGTACGTCTGATGGAAATACTGGATTCGCTGTACGGGCTGGAAATCGCTCCAGCGGACATGGAGCGGGCACGCGACCAAGTGGCCACCGTGGACGCGGCTGTTGCTGAGGACCCGGAATTGACTGCTGCGCTGCCTCATCTGGAGGCCAGGTACGAGGCACAATCCACCAGAGCGTCGGAGTCATCAAGCAGCCTGTCACCCGAACTTGAACGGCTCCTTGATGAGCTCTCAGGCGAGGACGACTAGACTGCGCTCACGATCGCAATGCTGAGAGCTGTGTGCTTGCTTCTTCCTCAATTTCGTGGTGTGTAGCTAACCTCATCGCCTCGAGGTAATGTGTCCGTGCAAGACTCCTCGCCTTCTCATATGGCATGTCGAGCGCCTCGAGCGTGACAAGGTGTAGTGGGCCGGGATCCTTGGAGGGGGGCCAGCCACGCGCGTTGCACAAAGCTGCCCAGTAAAAATTGCCGAGTACTAGGTGCAGTCGCGCATCATCCGGAGTGGCCTCAATCGCAGCCTCTATGATCATGCGGGCGTCGGCGACCCGTTCCGCCATGATGTGAGACATGTACAGGGTAAACACGTTGGATCTTCTCTTGGGGGTAAGACACAGCATCTTCAGGATGCCTTCTTTGTCTTCACACCCTTCCAGCAAGGCGACGACCTCCTCTGGGCTCTGGGTGTTTGCCAGGGCATCTTCAAAGACAGCGACCTTATCCGCCTGCATGGTGAGGCTCAGGCACTCGTCGTATGCCTCCTTGAGTGCGTCCTGCCATCCACCCTTGGAGTACTTCCTCACAGAAATCAGTTCGCGCGGCCCGTCGATAGCGCCTATTGTCAGGTGGTCGACGAACTCGAGACGCAGTGTCTTGCCCTCCATCACACGATGGTGCAGCTTCTCGCGTTTATTGAACAATCCCCTGCTCTTGCGGAAGAGGACGGAGAGGTCACGCTCCTGCAATACAGTCATGAGACGGGTGTATAGATAGAGACCGAGGAGATTCGGTTCAGAAAGCCCGTCACACTTTGATGAGGCGTACTGCGCACGAAATGTGACTATGAAACGCACACGCTCGATCAACTCATCTGTTGGCCGGTCTCTCAGTCTGCCCATTTACAACTCCGTTCCGGACTCACTGCGCACGTTTCGCTCCTGGAGCGTTGGCCAATATGGCCACCTATGTTAGGGGTGAGGGGGATAGCTGTCAATCCAATGTGTACATATCTGACAGATTGTTGCTCCCATTCCCATACAAATGTTCCGCTGAGTACTTGACAGCGGCTCGTGGATGGCTATAATTCCTTTCCGCTCGGGTCGGGGATGGATGTGAGGGTTCTCGGGAAGTCAGCTGCCCCGGCAGGCCTGTTGGCTTGCTGTTGGGGTGGGGATGGGCAAAGTTCCGGAGTAACGATTGTATGCTCGTACGTTTGCGTGAGGCACAGGAAACATGGCTGAACTGAGAGATGCACGAAGATCGAAACGCATAGCACCGCGCCCGTCGAGCTGGTTGCTCGATCTTGAGGGAGAAGAGACAACCGAGCCTGTCATTGATCCGTATGGTGGCAGGTTGTTCGGTGACCAGCCTCTCTTTGATGATTTCGAGGACTTGGATCCCGATTCGGCAGGCTACTCAAGCGGGCTGTTCGACTTCTAGCTAGTTGTGCGGTCGTCTTTGGCTGCACAAGTCGTGAAAGTGCGTGCTCCATCCGGCACTTTTCCAGACCGTGTCTTGAGGAGTGGCAGTCGATTTTCAGGTGCACAAAGATGGTAGATTGGCTAGCCCGCCGTATACTCACATGTTTGCAGTAACGAAGCTGCCCCGTGTTGCGTCAATAGGAAGTGTTATCGAAGAGCCTCCTGTTGCATCAGAACAGGTGTTGCGGGGTAATGAAGTCGGTCTACGGTTTTCTGCAGCCGAGGGGTGGACCCCATCGTTAAGATAGGACAGAGGCGAGATTAAGGTGGAGTCCTGCTGTCTTCCTTGGGTCGTTTGGTGCTGTCAGACCGACAGCTGGTTTGTCCTGGCAGCCTGAATTGTTCACCGCCGCCGGGGTGTGCGGTAGCCAAGAGCCTGGTGCGGACGCTGGTTGTTGTAGAAGTGGAAATAGTCAGTGAGCGTTGCCCTCGCCTCCCGGCCGTCCCGATATGCCTTGAGATACACCTCCTCGTACTTCACGGTGCACCACAGCCGTTTGATGAAGGTTGTCGTTGTAGCTTCCCTTCCCATCCATGCTGATTCTGATATGTCCCTCCGTTCCAACGCCCCGGTGAACCCATCGCCGGTGAACTGGCTGCACTGGTCGCTGTTGAACATCCCCGGCTTGCCTGTGCTGAGCGCCTCCGCCAACGCCTCGTCGCTCGCCTTCTGCTTTTCTGACCCTCATCGAACACCCCGACAGCCCCTTCCACCAGCGTCTTCTTCCACGCCGTCACCACGTTTGGATGAACCTCGAACCGGCTGGCCAGCTGTGCCACCGTCTCCTCTCCCTTGAGCGCCCCTCCCGCCACCTTGGCTTTGAATCCCGGGCTGTGTGTCCTGCGGTTCCGTTTCATGCCCTGCTCCTTTCCTCGCCTATTCTAGATCAGAACTCCCACCTGAGCCCCTTGTCCAAATTACTGGGTCCACCTTACATGTGCCATCTGTTACACTTGCCGCACTCATTTACGAGGAGGGGACAAATGAGAATCGTTGATGTCGAACCATTCGTGTTCGATGCAGGCTGGCAATCGTGGACTTTCGTCAAGGTGAGCACTGATGAGGGAGTAACCGGTTGGGGCGAATGCAGCGTACCGAGGGCACCGTTTGCCGTGCAGGGCGCGGTGGCTGATATCAGGAATATCCTTGTTGGCACCGATCCCCGGGCCTATGAGATGCGCTTTGCCGACATGGCGCGACTGGGCATCCAGGGGCCACTTGGCGTCAGGGCTCAGGCAGCGGCAGGCGTTGAACTGGCGCTCATCGATATTAAAGCCAAGGCACTGGGCATATCGGTAGTGGAGCTGTTCGGCGGCCCAACACGCGAAGACTTGCGCCTCTACTGGTCACACTGCGGTACCACTCGTGCGCTCTATCCACAGATGGGTAAGCCCCCTATCCGCACTATGGCTGATATCCACGCACTCGGCAAGGAGGTCGTCGCCAGTGGCTACACAGCCCTGAAGACCAACATTATCTTTCCGGGAGAACCGTCGACCGTGCACTTCGACGGCTTTGGTGGCGGCCCCGGGACGACGGACCAAGTGGCCGACAACGCGATGCTGACACACATTGAGACGCTCATCGGTACGTTCCGAGATGCAGTTGGCCCTGATATCGACATCTGTCTCGACCTCAACTTCAATTTCAAACCTGAGAGCTGCATCCGCATTGCGCGCATGCTCGAGCCCTACAAGTTGATGTGGCTTGAAATCGACATGTACAGTCCTGAGGCGCTGCGCAACATCCGGGACTCTAGCAGGACGCCTATCTGTACGGGAGAGAATCTCATCTACATGCGCGAGTTTCTGCCGTACTTCCAGAACCGGAGCGCCGATGTGTTTATGGTGGATGTCCCCTGGGTCGGATTCAGCCAGGCCAAGAAAGTCGGCGAACTGGCTCAGGTGTTCGAGTACAATATGGCGCCACACAACTACTACAGCCACCTGTCGACGTTCATCAGTGCAAGCCTGTGTGCGGTTCTCCCGAACGTCCACATCATGGAGACGGACGTGGACGCCCTGCCGCTAAAAAGCGAATTGGTGACGAATGTCCCCGAGATATCGAACGGTCGCATGAAGATCCCCACTGGGCCAGGTTGGGGTACCGAGATTAACGAGGAGGTGCTCCGGGCGCACCCGTGGAAGAAAGCCAAGGGTGCCTGGTAGTCCAGGCTCTCGGTGACAACAAAGGAGAGCGGGGAATAGCTCCCCGCCCTCCTTTGTCATGCAAGCCGACCTCCGTGTTCGAGGCTGCGCTAGGCCTTGGGTCCCACGGGCGTCGTCAGCCTCCCGATGCCCTCGATGTCGACTTCCATCACATCGCCCACCTTCACGGGATAGTGGCCGTTCTCTGGAGTGCCGGTGTAAACGACGTCTCCAGGACGAAGCGTCATGAACTCGGAGATGTAACTGATGATGCGGGCTGCACTGAAGATCATCTCGCTTGTGTTAGCGTCTTGGATCACCTTGCCGTTGATAATCCCCTTTATCGCCACGTTGGCGGGGTCGATGTCAGTCTCAATCCATGGGCCAAGAGGCGATGAGCCGTCGAAGCCTTTAGCACGGGTGATGAGGTTGTTGTCCCTCGCTAGGATATCCATCATTCCTACGTCGTTGCCGCAGGTGTAGCCGAGGACATAGTCGAGCGCCTCTGCTTCGGATACGAACCGCGCAGTCTTCTTCATGACGCAGCATAATTCGGCCTCGTGCGAGAGGTTATCGCTTATCCTTGGATATGGAAGTGTGACGCCGGGGTTGAGAACCGTCGTGGGTGGTTTGAAAAACAGCGAGGGCTCCTTGGGCACCTCTTTGCCCAGATGCTTGATCTCGCCCATGTAGTTGAGGCCGCAGGCCACAATGATAGTCGGTTCACAGGGTGCAAGAAGTTTGGCATCTGAGAGAGAGCAGAGCTGGGCCCCTTTTTTGAATTCCCCGTAGAGATCGCCTTGGAGCGCAAGAATGTGATCGCCTTCGATGATACCCCATGTGGGTCTGCCCTCGTATTGAATGCGCACAAGTTTCACGGTTCCTCCTTAATGGTCTTCGGACAAGCCGGGATTACATACACGAATGCTGTCACTGTAGTGCATGGGTGCACAGGCGTCAATATCTTCTAGTGTAAGTGTTGTGTGTTGAATAGGAAGATGGAGGACCCACCCGGGCCCTCCATCTTCCTATTATTCTATTACACTTTACTTATCCATCCGTGGAGGCTACACTCCTCCAAGTGTGGCAAGCTGTGCTGCTGCGTCGAACCTGTAGTCCTCTGGAGAACTGACGAAATAGCTCTCTTCGCATGACGTTGGTGGCTCATGCTTGAGAGAGTTCACCAACTCCAGAGCTTTCTTCACGTTGGCTTCAGTGCCTTCGACTGAGAGCGTCACGGCTCCCTCGGAGCCGCCGACGCCACCAGAGCAGATGTGGTACGCACGGACGCCACACAGTACGCCCAGCGCTTGAATCTCGGTGACTATCTTGGGGCAGATGACGGGTGTCAGCTTGGCCGGAAGGCCCATGCTGTACTTGTAGTAGTAGATTCCGCTATGCTCACATGCCTCCCATACTGAGGAGACCATCTTCTCTAGCCCACATGTGATAATCACGTGTGAGTTTCTGCCCGTAGTTATGGGCGTGAACATTCCCCATGTGCCGCCCTTCACAGATGACGCCATGATGCCGGCGTTGCCGTCGGGGTCGATTGCGTTGGCCCCTTTGATTATGACGTCGTTCGGTCCGAAATCCAGGATCTCCTTGTTGGAATCGGCATTCTCGACAGCCTTGCCGTCACGAATGACATGCATCGTGCAAGGTGGAGGAGCCGTGTTGGCATTGGTTGAGCTATTGACGATGAGACCAGCGGTCTGAAACGACTTCGGCTCGACCGTGATGCCGAACATCTCTTCACTCACGTATGCTGCTGTGATTCCGCGGGCGATGATGATGATGCCTTTCTTCATGGCGGCTTTGACTTCCGGAAGCTCAACCGTTGCCTTGGCGATAAGTCTTCGAGACGCGGCTGGGCGGAGTGTTACCAGCGCCGCTATCTTGTTCGCGCCGGCATCAGGAACATCTACCTTGTAGAACATTCAGAACCTCCCTACTAGTTGACGTTAGACCGTGCCTAAAGGTGCTGCCTGGGTGGAGAACCCGTAGGCACGTGAAAAGAGGGACATAAACAGGTTCGAATGGTAGCGTGGTGCCATTGGAGTGTCAAGGCGAATGGAGTTGTATGGTTGGCCAGTATGCGGCCATCATCTTATAATGCGACTTCAATTGTGAGCACTACTATTATTGTTGGCCTCGGCAATCCGGGTCCCAAGTATGTTGGTACACGGCACAATGTCGGATTTGTGTGCCTTGACGAGGTCGCTCACCGCTACCACACTACATTCACCAGTTTCCGCTGTCGATCATATAGTGCTGAAGTCCGTGTGCACGGCAGGCGCGTCATTCTCGCGAAGCCGCGTACCTATATGAACCTGGTTGGTGCTGCTGTTGAGTGTTTTGTGCGTGAGGAAGGCATCGCGCCTGCGGATGTCGTCGCCATCTACGATGACATGGATCTTCCGCTTGGGAAGGTGCGTATCAAACGTTCAGGTAGCCACGGTGGCCACAACGGCATGCGCTCCATCATCACGGCACTGGGGACAGACGCGTTCCCACGAGTCAGGGTGGGTATCGGACGGCCGCTGGAAGCAGGCGTACAGCAGTCTGGAATAAGCTATGTCCTTGGGCGATTCCACAGAGAAGAAGAAGATATTATCGGGCGTGCGATTGAACTTGTGGGTGATGCCGTGGACTGCATCCTGTCTGACGGCGTCGACGTTGCAATGAACCGGTTCAACTAGTGTAGTATAGGCGGCGTGTCGATTGTGATAGCTGTTATAGGCGGGTCCGAATGTTCGCAAGAAGAGGCCCGTGCTGCTGAGAACATCGGCAGACTGCTTGCGCAGCACGGGGCCATAGTGGTGTGCGGAGGGCTTGGTGGTGTTATGGAGGCTGTCTGTCGCGGCGCGCACGCCGCGGGTGGTTTGACCGTCGGCATACTGCCCGGCAATGACCGCAGCGACGCAAATCGATGGGTGTCGATGGCGATCGCCACTGGAGTGGGACAGGCCCGGAATATCGCTGTTGTACGTTCAGCGGACGCTGTCATCGCGGTCGGCGGGTCATATGGTACTTTGAGTGAGATTGCATTTGCCCTGAACTCTAAGATTCCGGTGGTAGCACTCGGCTCATGGTGGCTGTCTGAACGTGGCGTGGAACCGAACCCTGTTTGTGAGGTCTCCTCTGCTGAAGATGCAGTGGAGACTGCGCTTCGCCTTGTTGGAGGCAGAAAGGAGGACTCGCGTTGACTTCGCTTGAGTACAGGGCACGAATTACCGACGTGCGGGCACGGGAGATAGTCGACTCGCGTGGGAACCCCACGGTCGAAGTGGATGTGTTGACTGAAGGAGGCAGTTGTGGCACTGCAGGTGTTCCTTCCGGGGCGAGCACAGGGACGTACGAAGCCGTTGAGTTGAGGGACGGGGATACTGCTCGCTTTGGTGGGAAAGGGGTCATCCGCGCCGTGAGGAACGTCGAGGATCACATCGCTCCGGCGGTCATTGGCCTGTCAGCTCTTGATCAGGCTGCTGTTGACCGTGTATTGGTCGAACTCGATGGTACGCCGAACAAGTCGGCACTCGGTGCAAACGCAGTGCTGGGGGTCTCGCTGGCAACTGCGAGGGCCGCCGCATCGCTGCTTGAACTGCCGCTCTACCGCTACCTTGGAGGCACTGGTGCTACCACTATGCCTGTCCCCATGCTTAATGTCTTCAATGGGGGGAAGCACGCAATAGGCTCGACCGATTTCCAGGAGTATATGATTGTGCCTGTCGGGGCACTTGCCTTCTCCTCGGCGCTACGCATGAGCTGCGAGGTCTACCAGTCGCTCAAAGCTGTTCTGCACTCAAAGGGTCTTGATACCACCGTTGGTGACGAGGGCGGATTTGCCCCCGCGGTATCCTCTAATCGCGACGCCGTGGAGCTGATACTTGAGGCAATCAGGAAAGCAGGTTACGCGCCCGGTGAGGACTTCGTGCTTGCCCTTGATCCTGCCTCCAGCAGCTTCTACGAGGATGGCGAGTATGTGCTGGAACGGGATGGTCACCGGCTCAGTACGTCGGGAATGGTGGAGCTGTATTGCAAGTGGGTGACCGATTATCCGATACTCAGCATCGAGGATGCTCTTGCTGAGGACGACTGGGATGGATGGCGGATGTTGAATGCCCGTATTGGGCGGCGGGTTCAACTGGTCGGCGATGATCTCTATGTGACCAACATGGACCGTCTTGAAAAAGGCGTGGAGCTCAAGGCGTCCAATTCCATTCTCATCAAGGTCAACCAGATAGGCACGCTGTCTGAGACGATGGCCGTCGTCCGTCGGGCGCAGAAAGAAGGGTGGACGACCGTAATCAGTCATCGCTCGGGCGAGACTGAGGATACTACCATCGCTGACCTCGCTGTCGCCACGAATTCCGGCTTCATTAAGACGGGGGCTCCCGCCAGGGGCGAGCGTGTGGCGAAGTACAACCGCCTGTTAAGGATAGAGGAACAGCTTGGAACAGAGGCCCGGTACCCAGGCCGGGAAGCGTTCTACAGCCTGAGGTAGCTGCTCGTGGAGATTATCACAGGTGTCCACCAATTGCGGATACCCTTCCCCGAGGGGATGGAGCGGCATACCAACGTATATGTTATCGAGGGCAGTAAAGGCGCGATACTCGTCGACTGCGGCTGGGACAGCTCGGAAGCCATCTGGGCGTTTCGCGAAGAATTGCGGCTCGATCGCTTGTCCTTCGACGAGATCAACTGGATCGTTATTACGCACATTCATCCCGACCATTTTGGACTTGCGTCGAAGCTCAAGGAGCTGTGTGACGCGAAGATCGTCATGCATCGCGTTGAAGCGCGGCACATTGACTCACGCTACGTGAAATACGCACGCCTCTCTCGTGAAATGCATGCTATGCTGGTTGCTGAGGGCGTTGATAGCAATGAAGCATCGGAAATGTGCGAGGCATCCACTTGGGAGCTCCAGTTTGTCACGCCTGTCCAGCCGGACATTGTGGTTGAACAGGGCGATACTATCTCGAACGGCACGTTCCAGTTCGAGGTGATTCACACGCCTGGTCATACAGCTGGGCATATTTGCCTTTACGACTCTCGCAAGCGCCGGCTCTTCTGTGGCGACCACGTCCTGTTCGACGTAGTTCCCAGGGTTGGCATTGATCCTCAGTCTTCTGAGGACCCGATTGGCGACTATATGGAGTCGTTGACCCGTCTGTCGGCGCACCCCGTGAGTTTCGTCTTCCCGGGCCATGGCCCAGTGTTCAACAGTCTGTCGATTCGTAGCGACGAGATACGTCGCCACATGGAATTCCGGAAGAAGCAGGTACTGGGTGTTTTGGATGATGGGCTCAAGACGGGGTACCATGTGGCCTGCAGCCTCAGCTGGCGGACGGAGGACTGCACCAAGGAGTTCAGTGAGCTATCGGCCCGTGACCGACGTGTGGCTGTGTTTGAGGCCGTCGCGTGGCTTCGTCGCCTGGTGAAGCAGGGTGATGTTGGTGTGATTGAGCGCGACAACAAACGTTTCTATCTTGCGAAGTAAGTTCATCAGGAGGTGTTGCTATGGCAGTCAGAGTGGGTATCAACGGATTTGGTCGCATCGGTCGTCTGGTCTTCAGGGCGATTGAGGAGAGAAGTGCCGGTCGACTGGAGGTCGTGGCGGTAAATGACCTGACCGATGCACAGACCAATGCACACCTGCTGAAATACGACAGCAACTACGGTGTATATCCACACAGGATCGAAGCACAGGACGGTATCATCTCAATCGATGGCAGGCAGATGAAGGTCCTCGCGCAGAAGGACCCAGCGCAAATACCATGGAAAGAGATGGGTGTCGAGATTGTCATTGAGTCCACCGGCCTTTTCACTGATGCAGACAAAGCGGCGGCCCATGTGAAGGCTGGTGCCAAGAAGGTCCTCATCTCTGCCCCGGCCAAAAAGGAAGATATCACGATTATTCTAGGAGTGAACGATGGAGACTATGACCCCTCCAGGCACACGATAATCTCCAACGGCTCATGTACGACCAACTGTATCGTGCCAGTAGTCAAGGTCCTCCACGATAAGTTCACGGTTGCCAGGGGACTGATGACCACCATTCATTCGTATACGAACGACCAGAGAATCCTCGATCTGTACCATCGTGACCTTCGTCGGGCAAGGGCTGCCGCCGTCAACATGATTCCGACCACCACGGGCGCCGCGCGGCTCGTTGGGAAGCTCATACCAGAATTGAATGGCAAAGTGGATGGCATGGCTGTGCGCGTTCCGACACCGGTTGTCTCCCTCGTCGACTTCACGTGTGACCTGAAACAGCGAGTGACCGTTGAACAGGTCAACGAAGCGTTCCGTGAGGCTGCCAATGGCTCGATGAAGGGATTGCTCGATTACTGCGACGAGCCGCTGGTGAGCATGGACTTCAGGGGCTCGTCTGCGAGCGCTACGTTCGATGCGCTCAGCACCGTTGTGACAGACGGCTCCATGGTCAAGGTGCTTGCCTGGTATGACAACGAATGGGGTTACAGCTGTCGCCTCGCCGACCTCGCGTCGTTCGTTGCCGACAAGGGTCTCTAGAGCAAACAGCGCAACGTTGCGGTCCTTCCTTCGCAGCAGGGAAGGGCCGCGTATTCTGGGCCTCCCGCCCGAAACGCTGCCTCGTTCACGTATTTCCTAAACCACCTTAGGCAGCCACACGTTTGACTTATAATAGACATCTACGTGATGTCTGATAATGAACAGGAACTGATAGCTCGCGCTTCACAGGGAGACGTTGATGCGTTCTCGAGGCTTTACGAGAACTACTTCGACCGTGTGTATCGTTATCTCTATGTGCGTCTGGGCAATGCTGCAGAGGCTGAAGACCTCACGCAGGATGTATTTGCCAAGGTTATTGAGGCCATCGGCTCCTACCAGTGGCGCAATGTGCCGTTTGCCTCATGGTTGTTCCGCATCGCTCACAACAGGATGATTGACCACCTAAGAAGGGAGAAACGGTTTGAGCGTGTTGATTCCGAGGAAGCAGTGCTCTCACTTGATGCTCCTGACCCTTCGGAGATTGCTGAACACAACCTTCAACTTGAGAAAGTGAGACACAACATCGGGAAGCTGTCGCCAGCGCAGCGTGAGGTCATCTGGTTGAGGTTCTCCGCGGGGCTCTCCACCACGGAAGTAGCTGCTGCGCTGGGGAAGAGCACGGGGACCATCAAGGCGCTTCAGTACAACGGAATTGTGGCACTGCGGAAGCTTATGGAGCAACCTTAATGGACAGGAATCACGACTTACTCGACGAATATGTCGACCGGCTGTTGTCTGGGCAGGAGGTTGATGAGTCGTTTGCGGACGACGCCGAACTGGCATATCTCCTGTCCCCATTGGTCGAGATGAGTGCGTTGGTCACCCGGCAACTGGCCACGGTCGAACCGTCCGATGAGTTCAGACGATTGGCCGCCAGACGCACACGTAACCTGTTCCTTGCGCGTCTCTCACAGAAGAAATCGCGCTCCGGCTCTCTGTTCATGTGGTGGCGGAGACGGTGGGTGACTGCAATGGCCACGTCGGTCGTTGTGTGTCTCGCGGCGCTTGGGATGCTTGCCGCCTCCGTGAATGCGCTGCCAACAGGATTCTTCTACCCTGTCAAGATGGCCACTGAACAGGCCCACTTGATGCTCACTACGTCGGCCGTCGACCGTGCAGAACTTCAGTTGGAATATGCTGCACGAAGGCTCGAGGAGATGACCAGTATGGCGAGCCGTGGAGATGTGGAGACTACGGTGTTCCTTGCAGGCGAGTCGGCGCGTCTTATCAGCCAGGTCTGCGCCAGTTCTTTGTTCGGACTGTCAGGACCGGAAAGCGTTGGCCAGCCGAACCTGGATGTGCATGTAGAGGGTAGTGGTATTTCCGCGGTGGATGCTCTGACCGAGGAACGCGAAAATCTTCAGGAACTGCTTGGGAGTGCCCTTGAGTCTTCTCCGGGAGAACTGGAACCGGAGATCCGTCTTCTCATGGATGAGTTGGGCCGGGAGTTTGACAGGACTATTGCGTTTCTCGAATCCAAGGCAGAGGGCTAGTTTCCCGGCACACACAACAGGTCGTTCGGATACAGCGGCATCTGTTCTATAATAGGCACTGTAAGCCTATGTCTTCAGAAGTCCTCTATCGGAAGTGGCGTCCCCAGGTATTCAGCGAAGTTGTTGGTCAGCTGCATGTCACCACCACACTGCGGAATGCCGTGCGGGCCGGCCGCGTTGGACACGCCTACCTCTTCTCTGGGCCACGAGGTACTGGCAAGACAAGCACCGGGCGCATATTAGCCAAGGCGGTGAACTGCACGAGGCCGGTGGATGGTGAACCCTGCAACGAATGTGATGCGTGTCTTTCCATCGCTGAAGGTCGTTGTCTGGATGTCATGGAAATTGATGCGGCCAGCAACCGTGGCATCGATGATATACGCTCTCTCAGGGAGAAGGTTGGCTACGCGGCGAGCAGTGTCGCACGCAAGGTTTACATTGTCGATGAAGTGCACATGCTCACCGAGGCTGCGTCGAACGCCCTGCTAAAAACATTGGAAGAGCCGCCACCTCACGTGATGTTCGTGCTGGCAACTACCGAATTCCATAAGGTGTTGCCGACGATAGCCTCTCGCTGTCAGTGCTTCGGCTTTCGTCGCCTGTCCATCGAATCAATCCTCGATCGCCTGAGGCTGATCGCTGGGCGTGAGAATGTGGAGGTGGATGATGACAGTCTCGTGCTGATCGCTCGCTTCGCTTCAGGCAGCCTGCGAGATGCTGAGAATCTTATGCAGCAGATGGTCTCCAGTCTCGGCCGCCAGCTGACGGTTGATGCTGTGCGCATGGCACTTGGCATCTCGGACGAGTCACGCGTCAGCTGGCTTGTGGAACGGATTATTGAACGAGATCTTGCCGGTGCCCTTACTGCCCTGCATGAGGCGAATCAGTGCGGCGTCGACCTGCGGCAATTTGGTCGGCAGATGGTAGCGGGTCTGCGCAATCTTCTGCTTATCAAGAGTGGATGTGCTGACGCTGCCGACGTTGGTCCTGATGAGAGGGAACGGCTGGGGCGATTGGCTGATGCTGCTGGACTCTCTCAACTGGCTGATGCAACACGACTGTTCTCCGAAGCATCCACGCGCGATTCGTCGCAGCAACTTCTTGCGCTTGAACTTGCCTGCGTCGACTCGATCATGCCACGTGGGGCAGCGGCTGGCGCAGCGCAGCCGGCAGCGATGCCAACCGAAGGGCGGATGCCGCCACGACAGGCACCACGCAATCTGCGGAAGGCAAGGCCACGTTCTTCAATGTCAGGGGTAGCCGGTGTCACGGTTCGCCCATCCCTTGCCGCTGTACAACAGGTTGAGACGACGCAGGAAGCACCGCGCGAGTCGAAGGATGAGGCCTATGAAGGGCATGAGCCTGTGGGCAGCCGTGCAGAGGCTGCAGCACCTGTATCGAAAGGTACTGCTGATAGTGTGGTTGGGTTAGGCGATGAGGCCCGGTCGTTGACGCAGGCGCAGGATGGGGAGACCTCATCACATGGAGAACTTGAGGTCGTACAGGCACGCTGGAAAGAATACGTCGACTCACTGCGGGGGCTGGGTTCCTCCGGCAATCTGGATGCGTTCCTGCGGAGCGCGTGTGAACCTGTTGCCATTGAGGGGGACGTGCTGATCTTGCGGTTCCTCTATGCATTTCACAAGAATAAGGTGGAAGAGCAGAAGTACAAGTACATAATGGAGAACCAGCTCGAAAGGTTCTTCGGACGGCCATACAAAGTCTCATGCGTGCTTCAGGATCAGGGCACTGAGAAGGCTCAGCCGTCGTCTGCGCAAGGTGGGCATCTTGTGGAAGCCGCGATGCGTATGGGTGCCCGCCCTAGGAGATAGCCGTGAGCTACCTGATTGGATAGGTGCACCAAGAGATGTCATATACAGCCGAGCCCATAACACGTCTTGTGCGGGCCCTCAGTACGCTTCCTGGTATCGGTCCCAAGAGCGCGCAACGAATTGTGTATCATCTTCTTCGCAGCCCGGAGTCGGATGTGGAGGAACTTGCGCGGGCTATCCTCGAATTGCGCGAAGGCCTTACAATCTGCTCGGTCTGCTTCAATATTGCCGACAGCAACCCATGCTCCATCTGTCGTGACGAACGGAGAGACTCCTCGGTCATCTGTGTTGTAGAGCGCTCGTCTGACATTCCTCCCATAGAACGTACGGGGCATTTCTCAGGCCTCTACCATGTGCTTAATGGTGTGCTGAACCCTGGAAGAGGCGTGGGCCCTGACGATCTCAATGTCCAGGAGCTGCTGCAGCGACTGCGCAATGGCATTGTGAGAGAAGTGATACTGGCTACTAATCCCACGGTCGAAGGTGAGGCTACTGCGATGTACATACGGCAGCTCGTTATGTCCCTCGGGGTTAAGGTGACCAGGCTGGCGCGCGGGTTGCCCTATGGCTCGGACCTTGAATACGCTGACGACATAACACTTGCCCAGGCGATTGATTCCAGACAGGATTTCTAGCGCGATCCGATGAGCGCTCCGCGACAGTATCAGGTGGATGCCGTTGTTATCGGCTATGTTGTGGTCGGCGAGAAAGACAAGATAGTCACCCTGTTCACACGCGACAATGGCAAGATGAGGGCTGTTGCCCGCGGAGCGGTGCGGCCGGGCAGCAGCCTTGGTCCCTGTGTGGAGCCGCTCTCACACGGACGTTTCTATTGCGTCCAGCGCCGTTCGCTTGACCTTATTGCACAAGCTGTGTCACTCAGTTCATATGGCTCACTCAAGTCTGATCTATGGCGCATGTCGTGTGGGCTGTACTTGGCGGAACTGGTCGATTTGGCAACGGCGGAAGGTGTCGCTCATGTCGCACTTTACGAGCTGATGCTCGATGTCCTCGGCAGGCTTGAGCGCAGTGAGTACAGCGATGTGCTCCTCAGGTACTTCGAGGTTCGGCTCCTGGATGAGACAGGCTTTAGACCCTCGTTGCAGCGTTGTCTGGATTGTGGCGCTAGGCTGAGACCGGAGGACAATGCGCTCAGCGTTGCGCTCGGTGGTGTGGTGTGTCCGGAGTGTGCAGCGCACACGCCTGATGCACATACGCTCAGTCTTAACGCGCTCAAGGTCCTTCGTCTCTGGCTGAGTTGCCCGCTTGACGTCGCCGTTCGCGTAAGGATGTCCGAGTTGCTTTCCTCGGAGTTGGATGCACATCTCTATCGCCTACTTCTCGGGGTGTTGCAGAAAGAGATCAAGTCGCGTGCGTGGCTTTCGCGGTTGAGGCAGGAGAACTTGTTGACAAGCAGTGCCGAAGCCTCTACAATCGCCAGTCGACTTGAACCTCTATAGTCCTGCATGGCAGGTAGTGGCCGTCGCGGGTGGGAGATATGGCCGGTTGGACGGCTAGCCTCACCGTGAAGAATTCCTCATATAGAGACGTTGTAGGTATGCACGTGGGCCAGCTATGTATGTTGTAGTTGTCGGTGCCGGTGCCGCCGGGTTCTATCTTGCCAGCCGCCTCCCGCGGGAGAAGAAAGATGTCGAAGTCACTGTTGTTGAGCAGGATCCCGAGGCGGCCGAGGAGGCGCGTCGCCAGCTCGATGTCTCTGTTATACAGGGTGACGGTGCCCTTCCAAGCGTGCTCCGGGAAGCCGATGTGCAGCGAGCCGACTTTGTGGTCTCCCTCACCTCTGTCGATGCGGCAAACATGATTACATGTTTCATGGCCAAGGAGCTGGGTGCCAAGAAGACGGTCGCCCGTGTCAGAAATCCTGAATACTCTGGATATGGGCTGGTTGGCAGAAAGTCGCCCTATGCCACTCGCAAGATCGTTCGTCCTCGCAGCCTCGGAGTCGACTTCTTTGTTAACCCTGAGCGTGAAGCGGCCCATGAAATAATCTCGATATTGTCCAGCCTGTATGTGACGCCCATGGGGGAATTCGGCGATGGGCGTCTTCAGTGGAGGGAGTTTCGAGCAACGACACCTGCTGTTGTGGGTAAGCGTCTCTCTGATATTCCTTTTCCAAGACCATGTGTTGTCATGATGGTCGCGAACAAGGATGGACTCGTTGTGCCATCTTCATCGACCACCTTCAGACATGGTGATCGTTTGTTTATTATCGCGGCCAGGAGGGACATGGATGAACTGGGCGCCCTCTTCGAAGTGCCCCTGCGTTCGAACCGCATGGTGGTAATCTTTGGCGCAGGTGCAATAGGATTCCATGTTGCTGAAGTGCTGGAGAAACGTGGCGTTCAGATAAAGGTTATCGAAAAAGATGTCACCCGCGCCGAAGAGGTCAGTACCAGACTTAAGCGGGCGATCGTCGTGCAAGGCGGGCGACCTGACAGAGAACTCCTCACTGATGAAGGCGTCGGGCGCGCGGACGCCTTCGTCGCGGCCACCGGTGATGAGTCACTTAATATCTTGGCGGGACTCTTGGCCAAGGATGTCGGCACGTCGCGCAGCATTGTGCTGGTGGACAAGCCAGAGTACATCACCCTCGCCGAGGCTGTTGGCGTGAATGTTGCTCTCTCCCCTCTGCTCATGGCAGAGAGCAGAATCGCCCAGCATATTCTGCATGCAGGCGCAGTGTCAGTAACTACGCTTGGAGAAGAGGATGCACAGGCTGTCGAGTTCATGGTCTCCGCCAGCTCGCCACTTGTGGGCAAAGCCGTCTCGGATGTCGACTGGCCTAGCGCGTCCAAGGCGGGTGCGATTGTGCGTGGAGATATGGTGATTGTGCCGCCTGATGCGGCGGTTATCGAGCCGAATGACAGAATTGTGGTTGCCTCTGCTCTCGAAGATGTGCCGAGAGTCGAGCGCTTCTTCAAGTAGTTCGTGAGCATTCGAATCGTTCTCAAGTATCTGGGCCCGCTGCTTGGTGTGCTGGCGGTTGCCCTCGTGGTTCCGCTTGCATGTTCAGTGGTCTGCGGTGACGGTGCAACCATGGCATTTGTCATGCCTGCACTTATCGCGACAGCCCTTGGGGCCCTGCTCTGGAAATTTGTGCCTCTTGAGCGGCGCAGTCTTTCGCGCCGCGAGTGCCTCGCGCTGGTTACCGTTACCTGGGTAACAGGCTCTATGATCGGAGCTTTACCATACACCATTGCTGGTGTGCTCCCTGTTTACGTTGATGCTGTCTTCGAGACCGTGTCCGGCTTCACTACCACCGGTGCCACGGTATTCACCACTGTTGGTGGTCAGCCAGCCAGCATCCTGCTCTGGCGCAATCTCTCTCAGTGGCTTGGCGGGATGGGCATTATCACGCTGTTTGTCGCTTTTTTCCCCGTACTTGGCGTAGGGGCTGCCCGTATCTTCGAGGCGGAGATGCCTGGACCTCAGCCCGAGCGTCTCAAGGCACGGATACGCGACACGTCACGCACGCTGTGGCTGACATACTGTGGCTTCAGCGCCGTGGAGTTCCTGCTACTACTGCTCTTGAGGCTGCCTGCGTATGATGCGCTTAACGTGACCTTTGCTACCATGCCAACGGGTGGGTTTCTTCACCTCCAGGAGAGCATTGGAGCCTACGCTGACAACGTGTTTGTGACCAGTGTGGTCACAGTTTTCATGCTTATTGCGGGTGTCAACTTCGCCCTCTACTACTACGCGGGTCGCAGACACAACTGGGGTGTGATCACGCGTAATCCGGAGTTCCAACTCTACGCCAGTATCTTTATCCTTGCTACGGCACTCATAGTGTTTGACCTTGTCGGGGAAGCGGGGTATTCTATCGGCCCTGCGCTGCAGCATGGTGCTTTTCAAGTCGCGTCGATACTGACGACTACGGGGTTCACTACTGCCAACTACGATCTGTGGCCTGCACTTTCGAAGGGAATCCTGCTTGTGCTGATGATTATCGGGGCGTCTGCTGGCTCGACTGGTGGGGGGCTCAAGATTGTCCGTGTGCTTGTCATCTTCAAGTATGCGTTCAACCAAGTGATCGCTGCCTTCCGGCCGCGTTCGGTGATGTTTGTGAAAGTAGGTGGACAGGTGGTGCCTGACGACACTGTCGCATCCATTCTGGGTATGGCCGTACTGTATGTTCTGACACTGGGTATCGGCTATCTTGTCTTGGTCGGACTGGGGCTCGACTCTACGACTGCGTTCTCGGCTGTGGCTGCAACCACGGGAAACGTCGGGCCGGGGTTGGCTGGTGTGGGCCCTGCACAGAACTACATGTTCATTCCAGCCTTTGGGAAAGCCGTACTTGCATTGTGTATGCTTGTAGGACGCCTTGAATTCGTTACGGTGATAGCACTCCTGACCCCGGCGTTCTGGCGCTGGCGGTAGCTGGAGTCGTGTTGACTAATCGTGTAGGAGACTTTAACATGCTCGCCCGTATGGATATAAGTAAAGTACTCGTCCCTATCGTTGGTAATGGGGTGGACAGGGATGTCGTCCGGCTCGCCTGTGAGCTCGCCGAGGAGAATGACGCATCTGTTTACGCCGTGTACGTGATTGAGGTGGAGCGCAGCCTGCCCCTTGATGCTGCACAGGAGCAGAAGACTGTGAAGGCCGAGGAGATTCTTGCCCACGCTGAACAGATGGCGCTCGAAGACGGATACCATATCGACACGGGCATTCTCCAGGCGAGAGAGGCTGGCCCAGCACTTGTGAACGAGGCGAAAGAGGGCAACGTGGATCTTATTGTCTTGGGGGTTGGCTACAAGAAGCGGTTGGGAGTGTTCAACATAGGTGATACGACGTCGTATGTGCTCAAGGAAGCGCCGTGTGGCGTCGTACTCTACCGCGCTGCGGTACACGAGGGTACACAGTGAAGGCTGTCATTATGGGCAGCGGTCGTGTGGCCTCTGAATTGGCCACTCTTCTCGACCAAGAGGGCCATGAGGTCACTCTCATTGATCTTGAACTCTCCATGTTCAGGAATCTGCCGCCTGACTTCAAGGGAAAGACGATTGCTGGGGATGCGACCGACGAGGTGGTGTTGCGAAAGGCGGGCCTTGCTGAGGCCGACGCGTTCATAGCACTTACCCGCGACGATGACCGCAATGCGATGGCCGCCCAGATAGCGAAACACATCTTTGGCGTTCGCAAAGTCATCTGCCGCATTTACGATCCCCTCCGTGAGGAATTCTACAAGACACTGGGGCTTGAGGCTATCAGCCCGATCATGGTCTTTGCGAGACTCGTGAAGGGTCGTTTGGAGGAATAGGAAGCGTGTACGTAATTATTGTGGGTGGAGGTGAGGTGGGGTACTACCTCTCAAGGGAACTGATAGAGGCGGGGCACGAAGTTCTTGTCATAGAGCCTGACCCACGTGAAGTAGAGCGGATGGAGCAGGAGCTCGGGGTCAATACAACCATGATCGGTGAGGGCTGTCGAATTCAGTGCCTGAACGAAGCAGGTGTCTCACGGGCGGATGTATTCATCGCTGCGACGGATGCCGATGAGAACAATCTGGCCGCGTGCCAACTTGCGATGCTGAAGTACAAGGTGCCCCGTGTTATTGCCAAACTGAACAGGGCGCACAACCGCAACATTTTCCGTAAGCTTGGTATCGAACACACGGTTGATCTCAGCGACCTGCTTCTTGAGAACTTCAAAGCTCAGATACCTGCCTTCCCGTTCGCGAGAGTTTTGACGCTCGGTGACGTTGATATGGAGGTTGTGCAGATACGGGTGACCGAGGACTCGCCCTTGGTCAACAAGACTATAGGTGAGACACCGTTGTCCCGTCTGGCCCATTCCACCTGTCTCTCAAGGATGGGCGCTGCACCGCAGCCGGTGTCCGACAGCACAAGGCTCGAAATGGGCGACACTCTTGTCTGTGTGGTCGCACGCTCGGATGTGGAAGAGCTCCGCTCTCACTTGAGTAAGATTCAGCCACCCGTTTGATTGCATCGCATCAGCTCTGTTGTGCGCTGCTGGCAACACTCTCCAGCGTCTCTCGAAGCTTCGAGTACATCGACGTGAGGCTTTCAGATATCACCCTGGTGTCTGCAACCACGGGCATGAAATTGCTGTCACCCTGCCACCTTGGCACAACATGTGTGTGCAGGTGCTTGTCGAGACCCGCACCTGCTACGCGGCCAAGATTCAGTCCGATGTTGAACCCGTCCGCGTGTGTGGCCTTGCTCAGTATCTGGATGCTCAACCTAATGAACTCGAGATGCTCTGCCCCTGCTTCGCCGTTCAGGACGTCCAGGTTCGCCGTGTGTAGGTAGGGGGCCACCAGAAGGTGTCCTGGGCTGTACGGGTAGCGATTCATGATGATGAAGTTATGTGTGCCACGATGGATTACCAAGGTATCCTCATCGTCTGAGCGCGCCGCTGCGGCGCACAGCACACATCCTTTGTCGTCTTTCGACTGCCTGATGTACTCCACTCTCCAGGGGGCCCAGAGGCGCTCCATCTTCTCTTCTGTTGTGTGCAACTCGTCCATATGTCCTAGTCGAGGTAGTCCTTCAGCTTTCTGCTCCTGCTGGGGTGTCGCAGTTTCCGGAGCGCCTTGGCCTCGATTTGCCTTATTCTCTCGCGAGTCACGTTGAATTCCTGTCCGACCTCCTCCAGCGTGCGCGCATGCCCGTCCTTCAGGCCAAACCGCAACTGAAGCACGCGTTTTTCCCGAGGAGTCAATTCATCGAGGACGCGATCTAGCTGCTCTTTTAGAAGCTCCTGGGTTGCTACTTCCGCTGGCGCTGGGCTTGTCTGGTCCTCCACGAAATCACCGAGGCGGGTGTCGCCATCTTCGCCTATCGGTGTCTCGAGCGATATCGGCTCATGGTGAAAGAGGTCCATGACTTCCTCAACTCTGTCCGAATTCATGTTAAGCCGCAGCCCGATTTCTTCAAAACTGGGCTCGCGCTTGAGTTCCTGGCTGAGCTGCCGTGTCGTACGCAGGAGCCGGTTCATGGTCTCAACCATGTGTACAGGAATGCGAATTGTCCTTGCCTGGTCGGCGATGGCCCTGGTGATCCCTTGGCGTATCCACCAGGTCGCATATGTGCTGAACTTGAAGCCTTTGCGGTGTCGGAACTTCTCGACTGCACGCATCAGGCCGATATTGCCTTCCTGTATGAGGTCGAGCAACGACATCCCGTGCCCTATGTACTTCTTTGCGATACTGACGACGAGGCGGAGGTTTGCTTGTGTCAGGTGCTTCTCCGCCTGCCTCGCCTCCTGTTTGACGTGGGCGTAGTGCTGTTGGAATTCGACAGCGTAGGGCTGAATGACGGCAGCCAGTTGCCCAGAAGTAGCCAGGTCGCTCAATGTAGCTAATGGCTCGTTCGAGAGCATCTCGAGCGCACGTGGCGGCACAAGATGGCTGTTGACGGAGATGCTTACTATGGCCTCCTCTGCAGCCGGTGCCGGACGGTTGGTGCGCTCGGCGACCACTGCGATGAGTCCGGGCTTGATCTCGCTATCGATGGTTGTCCTGAATTCCTCCTTCTGAACCAGCTTGCCGAGAGGCAGGTTGTCTTCAATGCCCGCGTATTCGCGGATTACCTCGATGACCGGGTGCGCGCGGATCAGCCGCGCCATCAGGTCTGCAGTCATCTCGTGTGCGGGGATCTGTATCCGGTATTTCTTGTAGTACGAATCCTCAAGCTTTCCCAGATATCTGCCCCGCTCAATCTTCCCGG